>DAOUTP010000186.1 GCA_030626645.1 Candidatus Cloacimonadota bacterium | reverse complement strand
GTAGATTGGATCGCCGTTTGCAAGCATTTTATTCATATCTGCATTAATGCAGAGTTTATTGTATTTAGATTCCAATGCCCGATATGAAAATCCCATACGAAAATTCATTGGAAGCGGATCTGATTGAGATTCATTTATATAGGTAATATTCGGTCCAATATTTTGATAATTCAATCCAAAATCCAGTTTATCAACTAATATGCTGTAACCGGAAAGTTCAGCTTTATTAAATCCACCCAAAGAAGCTATGCCATTATAAAGGCTTAAAACGCCATTGTATGGAGAGACAAGGATCTGTCCAAAATCAACACTTTTATGTTTTACTCCAAGATCAAAAGCATAACTCATTCCAGTCCCTTTAATGCCGGTTTCAGTTTGATTATTGTCTAATGCAGGCGCCAGGTCACTTAGGATGAATTTAAATGCAAGACCAACACCTGTTTTTTGGCTGACTTGGTAACCGTAGGTTGCTGCAATAGAAAGATCATAACTTTCAAAAGTGCTTACCAGATTACCATCTTCATCCAATTGATCTTGTTTGCCATAAGTCATATAAGTAGCTGCGAATCCTACATTTCCAAGATCTTCTATATAGTTATTTCCAGCAAGATGGAAATAATACATATCGTTGAATAATTTACCAAACCAGTTTGAGAACATACTGCCAAATTGTTTCTTTCTATTAAATGCCATAGCGCCAGTATTCCAGTATCCGGCAAATGCGTCATCTGTTTGCGCAACATATGCCTGCCCCATACCACCAGTTCGAGCACTTGGCTCAATTAGTAGCATTAACACGGCTGCTTCGGAGATTGCATTTGTTGCAATAGGTATTAGCATAATTAAGATGAGTGTTAGGATGATTACTTTACTTTTCATTGATTCCTCCAGTATATTATATTAGGTAAAAATTAAAACAGAAAATACGACAATTAATATAAAAAAACCTCCTAAAAAATATGGTGCCGAAGGCCGGAATCGAACCGGCACGAGCTATTGCTCGGAGGATTTTGAATCCACTGCGTATACCAATTTCACCACTTCGGCAACGCAAAGTATAAAAAAAACTGAGGTTTCAGGTGTCAAGCCTTTTTTGACGAGTTCAAGAGGTGCATTAATATTAAAAAAAGGGGAGAAATTTTCTCCCCTTTAATTTATTTATATCCGGTTGTGATCTACATCATTCCCGGCATTCCACCCATTCCACCCGGCATAGGAGGCATTGCTGATTCCTCTTCTTTAATGTCGGTAATTATACATTCAGTTGTAAGGAAGAGTCCGGCAATACTGGTTGCGTTTTGTACAGCGCTTCTAACAACTTTAGCCGGGTCGATAATACCTGTTTTAAAGAGATCACCAAATTCTCCGGTAGCAGCATTGAATCCAAAGTGGATATCATCAGAGTTCTTGATCTTCTCAATGATAATAGCACCTTCTTCGCCGGCATTAGATGCAATATAATAAGCAGGTTTTGATAGTGCATTTTTGAGAATTTCAGCTCCTACTTTCTCTTCATGAGTTTCATGTTTCATTTCATCAATTGCCCTTGCAGCGTAGATAAGGGTTACTCCACCACCTGCAACAATTCCCTCTTCAACGGCAGCACGAGTAGCGTGAAGAGCGTCATCAACTCTAGCCTTTTTCTCTTTCATCTCGGTTTCTGTAGCTGCACCGATCTTAAGAACTGCAACACCGCTTGAAAGTTTGGCGAGTCTTTCTTGAAGTTTTTCTTTATCATAATCGGATGTTGTTTCTTCGATTTGAACTTTAATCTGCTTCACCCGTGTATTAAGGTCTTCACTACTTCCAGAACCTTCCCTTATGATAGTGTTCTCTTTATCAATAATTACTTTTTTAGCAGTTCCAAGATCTGCAAGTGTAACGGATTCAAGTTTTCTACCAAGTTCTTCAGAAATTACTGTTCCACCTGTTAGAATTGCAATATCTTCCATCATTGCTTTACGTCTGTCACCAAATCCTGGTGCTTTAACTGCAGCTACATTCAGTGTTCCCCGTAGTTTATTTACAACTAAAGTTGCAAGTGCTTCACCTTCGATATCTTCGGAAATAATAAAAAATGGTTTTCCTGTTTGTGCAACTTCCTGAAGTATTGGAAGCAGATCTTTCATTACGCTAACTTTTTTGTCAAAAAGGAGAATATGAGGATCATCAAATTCTGTGATCATTTTATCAGGATCTGTTACAAAATAGGGAGAGAGGTAACCGCGATCAAATTGCATACCTTCAACTTTATCCAAAGAAGTTTCGATAGATTTAGCCTCTTCTACATTGATGATGCCTTCCTCGCCAACGGTTTTCATTGCTTCAGCGATCAGATCTCCAATTTCCTTGTCGTTATTAGCGGAAATTGCAGCGATCTGTGCAATCTTCTTATTTTCTTTAGTTTCCACACTGAGTTCTTTGATCTTTGCAGTAACAACTCTTGAGGCTTTTTCAATTCCTCTTTTCAAATACATTGGATTTACACCCGCTGTAACATGTTTAAGACCTTCTTCAATAATTGCCTGAGTAAGGATCGTAGCTGTGGTAGTTCCATCACCTGCGACATCATGAGTTTTCTCTGCTACCTCTTTTACGAGTTGAGCTCCCATATTCTCAAAAGGTTCTTCTAATTCAATCTCTTTTGCTACCGTAACACCATCTTTGGTAATCAGAGGTGAACCAAATTTTTTATCCAATACAACATTTCTGCCTTTGGGTCCTAGCGTAACCTTAACAGCGTCGGTGAGTTTATCAACTCCTACTTTCATAGCTGTTCTAGAGCTATGACTAAATTTCATTTGCTTTGCCATAATGTAATAGCCTCCTATTTATTTTTCACTTTTTAGCAATCTTACTTATTGAGTGCTGAGGATAAGATAACCGATTTTCTGTCAAATAAAAATATTAGTTTTAGAAAAATTGGTTGCATGATATTTTGGCATTAGAAAAACTAAACTTATTATTTATACATTCGCAGATAGTTTGAGAAAAGTTTGTGTAAAGTTTGAGAAAAATCTCAAACTCATAAAACCGATACTTTCAAATCAATCTATTAATCAGATTGTAACTATTTTGTTACACACTATCAAATACTAATATTCTTGACATTAAAATCTTATTATTCATTTTATTCTTGCTTTTAGTTTTGCATTGATGATTAGACATTGGATAGAAAAGAAATACTGAACTCAGGCTTTGATTTTGATGAATTGTGTTTTTATTAATTAGTTGTACAATAACTCCAAGAAAAAAGTTATTGTACAACAGATTTATTGTAACTATAGGTTAGTTATGTACAACAAAAAATTGGATGTGGCGTGCATATGTTAGGTGCTTAAATTCAGGATAAATAAAATGAGAACTCTAAACGATAAGTTTTGTATCTTTTGTAACAAAAGAAAAGCTACGACCAAAGATCATATCCCTCCTAAATGTTTATTTCCTAAACCCAGACCTAGCAATTTGATATCTGTACCAAGTTGTGAAAAATGCAATAATCAATATGGTAAAGATGATGAATATATTAGGAATATTCTAGTAATGCGAAAAGATATTTATGATAATAAAAATGCTCAGCAAGTTTTTGAAAAAGTTGTTAAATCTTTTCAAAGAGATAAATCATTTGCACTAAAAAAATCAATCTTAAATACTGTTAAAGTATCTAGAAGTTTTAATAAATCAGGATTATTTCTAGGCTATACTCCAAGATATGAAGTTGATAATGATAGATTAAGGAATTTTCTAGTAAGAATTATTGTCGGATTATATTATTATCAGTTTGAAAGGAATTATCCGCATAACCATTCAGATATTAAAGTCTTTACAATTGATGACATATCTAATTTCGATATTAAGGATCAAATGGACATAATAAAAAATGTAATTGATCCTTTAAGGTTTAGTTCTATGAATTCAATTGGAGATGGTTCTGTATTTAGTTATAAATTTCAATTTTCTAGAAATAGTAATGATTATTCAGTT
>DAOUTP010000119.1 GCA_030626645.1 Candidatus Cloacimonadota bacterium | reverse complement strand
TATATAAGTTACAGATTTATAAAAAATGGAGTTACTGTACGAAGATTTCTGAATCTTCTGCCTGATATTATCTTTATTCTAATTGGACTATTAATTATAGATTCTGAGAGAGTTTTCCAATTCTATCTTATTGGTCGTCAGACATTATTATTGCTAAATTTAAGGATGTTATCTGATTCTAAAGGTACTATTATAGATAATCTGTCCGATAATCCGCCTGTACTTGTTATGCTCACGTTCTTTCTTACGATTTTCATCGGTTCTCTTTTGCTTATGCTGCCTGCAGCAACCTCAATCGGAGAAGAGACTTCACTTCTAGGAGCATTATTTACTTCCACATCTGCAACATGCGTAACAGGATTAATCGTTTACGACACTGGAATGCACTTCACACTTTTCGGACAGCTAATTATTCTTGCACTTATTCAGATCGGTGGTTTAGGGATTATGACGATATCAAGTGCTTTTGCGATCATTTTGGGTCAGAAGTTAAGTTTGAAACGTGAATCGATCATGCAGAATGTTATCGGGGAATCCAATAAGCTGGATATGATAAGTCTGATTAAGAATGTTGTTATTGTTACCATTACTCTAGAATTGCTAGGTGCTGTGATTATATATTTCACATTAGTCTCTAAATCCTATTCACTGAACCAAGCGATATATCATTCCATATTCCACTCGGTTTCTGCTTTCTGTAATGCCGGATTTTGTTTATATTCGGATAGCTTGATGCGTTATTTTGATAATTTTAATATTAATTTTGTTATAACATCGCTAATTATTCTTGGTGGTATTGGTTTCCCCGTGATGAAGGATATTCAAAACACAATCAGGAACAAATTTCGCATTAAAAGATTATCTCTTCACTCTAAAATCGTATTAACCGCAACACTGATTTTACTGCTAATGGGAACAATGGCTTTCTTTATCTCGGAATATAATAATGAGATGAAAGGTTTCAGTTTTCTCGATAGATTATTTGCTTCATATTTTCAATCAGTTACAACCAGAACTGCAGGATTTAATACCATTGACACAACTAATTTAAGTAAAGGATCCTCGTTTGTCTCGGGAATACTGATGTTCATTGGTGCATCTCCTGGTTCTACTGGAGGTGGAGTCAAAACTACAGCATTAGTAGTTGTTTTTGTTGCTGTTATAGCTATGTTTCGCGGTCATAAAGACGTAAATATATTTAAGCGTAAAGTATCGGAAAATATAATTAAAAGAGTAATGGCTCTTGTTGCTGCATCGGTTGCCTTTCTTGCACTCATGATCTTTCTGCTTCTTCTATTTGAGCCTTTTACTTTTGAGAAAATAACCTTTGAAGCAATTTCTGCTTTTGGAACTGTAGGACTATCAATGGGAATAACATCGCGTCTATCTGAAGCAGGACAGATAATAATTGTTTTACTTATGTATATTGGAAGAGTAGGTCCTCTAACACTAATGTTTGCAATTTCAGAAACTAAAGACAGATCTTACTTTACATATACTGAAGAAAAAATTAGTATTGGTTAAAAATAAGGAGTATTTATGGCAAAATTTGCAGTGATCGGGCTTGGAAAATTTGGAATGAATGTTGCTACAACTCTTTTTGAAAGAGGTGCGGAAGTAATAGCCATCGATAATGATAAGGCACTAATAGATGAAATAGCCGGACGTGTGAGCGTTGCAATTCATCTGAATAGTACTGATGAAAAAGCACTCAAGATGAATCGTATCCAGGATGTTGACGCAGTTATTTTGGCTATTGGAAACAACATTGAAGTAAGTGTACTAACAACTGTACTACTTAAAAAACTTGGTGTGAGTAATATTTATGCAAAAGTAGATAGTAAGGTTCATGCAAGGATCTTAGAACTTTTGGGTATTCACAATATCATTTTTCCAGAAGAACAAATTGGAAAGCAGCTTGCCAATTCACTTATCTCCAGCAGTGTAATGGAATATGTGGATCTTTCCAGCGGGCACAGCGTTGTGGAACTGCTTGTTCCTGATGAATGGGTAGGAAAAACTCTGCAGCAGCTCGCTCTTCCAACCAAGAATGGCGTAAACATAATCGCCATAAAATATACAACGCAAAGTGTAACTGAAGAAGGTGAGAATGTTATTCGAAATGAAATAAATGATATGCCGGGAGCTAATGATATTATTAATGTGGAAGATGTCATGGTGCTCATCGGACCAAAAACTAAGATAGATGAACTTATTGAAAAAATAAGTAAAAAAGGATAGAATTATGAGAATATCATTTATAAGAAAAATCAGGTTGCTAATAATTATAGTCTTTATTATTGGAATTTTACAATCAGGTATAATTCTACATTTGATAAATACCCAGGGTAGTTTATTACAAATGAAATTAGATATTCAAAACACGATCTTCATAGGGCTGTTCATACAATTTCTCTTAGTGCTCTCCATAATTTTGTATATTCCGAGATTTCTTAATAAAGCATTTTCTGAAATTCATAACATTATCAAAGATATTACACAGGGTATTTACACAATAGATATTGATCTGGATAACTCTAAAACTCCAATTGATAAAGAGTTCTTCGCGGTTATCTCTTCCCTTAAAGAAATGCTCAAAACCATTCTTACTTTCGATAAACTGAAAAAAGATAAAATTGTAGAACATCATAATCGCATAGTATCAATTCTGAATCTAACAGATGATGGCTTTGTGATTGTTGATATAAAAGGGAATTTCGTTTATATAAATGAAAAGGTTACGGAAACCTTTCCGGCTTTAAGCGATAAAACCAATATTATTGATACTAATTTTCCTCCTGAAATTGAGAATAACATTAAAAAATATACTTTGAATATTTTGAACTCTCACACTAAACAGGAACCACAACAGTTCTTCGTTCCTTCGTTAAAACGGCATATTGTGCTCAACAGTGCAATGATCCGTGATGCAGCTGGGCAGCCGACAGGTGCAATAATAGCACTTACTAATTTGGAAAAGAGAAAGCAAAATAAAGAAGATGATCTTTAAAACACAAGAATGAAAATTGAATATCTTAAAGACGAAAAACTGAGAATTGACAAATATATTGTAAGCTTAGATTTAGAAGATTTGTACTCTCGATCTTATATTGATAAGCTTTTACAGGAAGAAGCTATATTGGTTAATGGTAAACCTGTAAAAAAAAATTATAAACTTTCTCATTCCGATTTTATAACAATAGAAATTCCCCAAAAAAAAGAACTGAAAATAAAACCGCAAAACATTCCAATTGATATAATTTGGGAAGATGATGATATCGCAATTGTGAACAAGCCAGTTGGACTAGTTGTTCATCCGGGTGCTGGAGTTCAAGATGGAACACTGGTAAACGCTTTGATGTTCCATTTTAATGAAAAACTTTCTGTTCAGCATGATCCGCAAAGACCCGGTATTGTTCACAGGCTTGATAAAGATACAAGCGGACTTCTAATCGTTGCCAAGAATGATAAAGTTCATTCGCTTCTATCACGAATGTTTCAAGAAAGAACAATTAAGAAAACTTATCTTGCAGTAACAGTTGGCACTCCATCAAAAGCAGAAGATACAATAAAAACTATGATTGGAAGAAGCAAAAAAGATAGAGTAAAAATGACAGTTACCACCGATGGCAGAGAAGCTGTTACTCATTATAAAATTACTAAATATTTTGATTTTTTCTCGCTGGTGGAGATTATACTTGAAACAGGCAGAACCCATCAAATCCGTGTTCATTTCTCTCATATAAACTGCCCGATCTTGGGAGATAACACCTACTCAACTCTAAAACGAACTCTCAGTATTGTGCCCTTTCATTATCAGAAAAAGGTAAAATATCTGCTGGCAAACCATCTTAAGAGACAGGCTCTGCATGCTTACAGACTGGAGTTCGAACATCCAATTACCAAAGAAATTGTAAAAGCAGAAGCACCGATCCCTGAAGATATTCAATATACAATAAACTGGCTTGAGAAATATTTTATTACAGAGTGAAAATGTAAAAATTGATGTATTACGAAAATCACTCAATAACGTTATAATGAAAAATTTAATTGAGATTAGAAATAACCTTAACAATATGATGTTCAAAAATTTTATAATTAATAATGAACCTAAATTTTTGTATCATTACACGTCTTTAGATTCAGCAAAATCAATTATTGAAAGTGGTCAGTTTTGGGTTTCGGATGCTTTTACAACAACCGATGACAAAGAAATTATTCACGTAAAAGACATAATAAATACAATAATTACTGAAAAATATTCTTTTCTTGAAAATGAAAAGATGAAGCTTTGTTCTGATTTGTTTCAACATGTTTGTGACATTATAAAAACCAATGCTTTTATATTATGCTTCTCATTAGTCAAAGATTCTAAATCATTGTGGGGAGAATCCACCAAGAAGAAGGACAAAATTAGAGTTTGTCTTCGTTTTAATTTCAATAAGATATCCCCAAATCTCGTTTCTGAATTACATTCTCAAGAACGTTATTTTGTTGAAAATAATGGAAAGATTACAAAAATCCAACTTAAAATATTGAATCACTTTGTGACTTATAATAATAGAATGAAATATAAGAAAATTGAAGAATATATGAATCTTGTCTATAGCGTGTTAGTAAGAATTCCCTTTAATACTATTAACTTTGATATCTATAAAAAAGAGCTCGAGTTATTGTCTGATATTTTTACTGACATTTTTCTTTTTTCGTGTTTTAGTAAAGTATCTAAATTGAAAAATGAGAGAGAGTATCGGATGCTATATATTTTTCCCGACATCTTGAAATTTCCATTAATTCTAAGTAATAGAATTCTTAAAACTAAAATAGTTAAATATGTTACGACGAATATGAAAGCAAATAATACATTTTCTTTGAATAGAATTTTTGTAAGAAGAGAAATTAAAGAAGTTAAGAAAGAATTAAAGCCTTATATTGGTATTGATATTAAAATAAAACCAATTTAATGGTTTATAGATTATACTTGCTGTGTTATCTTCAAAACCTTAAATATTGACAAAAAGAGTTGTAAAATTTGATTAAACATAGAATAGATTTGGAGAGAACAGATGGATTGCAATAATCAGAGCAGGAATATGGAAAACTGCAACTGTACATATCCTTGCAGTAAGAAAGGAATCTGCTGTGAATGCATTAAATATCATCGTTCCATGAATGAACTCCCCGCTTGTTATTTCCCAAATGATGCAGAAAAAACTTATAATCGTTCAATAGAATATTTTATTGAATTATATCAACAGGGAAGGATATAATGTTCATCATTAAACCTCTTATTTTCATCATTGTAAATATGCTGTTTGGGTTTCTCTATATATTTGCTATAAAGTTTTTTTTATTTATTCCTTCTAAAGAGAAAAAGATCAATGGTAAGCGAATTCCATTAACTCCTGCCTTTGTCTATCGCAAAAAGATCTGGCTGATGAGAAAGATCAAGAAAATGGTAAATGACTATATCAAAGATACAAAAGATGATACAGATGGTTCACGCATTACAAAATGGGAGCACAAAGTTTTTCATCAAACATGGGATAAAATTACCTTTATGGATAACGTCAGTTTCATTCCAAAATCTATTAAGAATAATTTCAGACATTTTATTACGACTATCGTTTATGAGGTCGTGAAGCAGTTCTTACGTACCTTTGTTCCTTATTTAATGGAGAAGTACGAAGTAAATAAATACATTGAATTACTTGATAAAAAACTTGATGTGGATATTTTAAAAGAATATTTTAACAGATATGTTTATAAATACGTTTTACTGTTTGTGTTAGCAGTTCATTTCCTCATCGGATTAGGAAATATGCTAATTTATTTATGTGTAAAATAGGATTTAACAATGAATAGAAATCACGTAATTTTAATTTTAGTATTCACAGTGCTTGCTTTGATATTCTATCCAGTATTTTTTAAGAATAGGAAAGTAGTAGAAAGCTTGGAATCTGAATTTAATTTTGAAGATAGTGTAAAAGACAGAGCTTTAGAAAAAGATTTAAAAACAAATGAAGTATATTACTCAAGAAGGAATGCAATAACAGATGCTGCGGAGAGCATTGAACCTGCAGTAGTCAGTGTTAACGT
>DAOUTP010000095.1 GCA_030626645.1 Candidatus Cloacimonadota bacterium | reverse complement strand
TTCGAATAATAAATTTATCGTTATATTGTGTGATAATCGGATGTGGTAGATACACTTGCGCCAGACAACTTTCACCACTTTTCAAATGATCATGATCCAACAAGTGTATCCGCACCATGATCCTGTTTGTACCAAGCAGAAATATCACCTGATTCCACAATCCCAAAGTAACATCATTCTGATATATATTCAGTTTGACATCTATAAGTTTAGTCGATGTTATCTTTTTATTTGAGAGTACCATTCCGTGTTTGAAATCTTTCTGTTTAAAACCAACCAGATTAAACGAAGCTCGATCTCCTGCACTGACCTGGTTGACTTCTTTGCCATGATGTTCCAGCCTTCTTATTCGTAATTCCTTCTCATTTGGAAGAAGATAAACCTGATCATTTTTTGAGAGCGAACCTGATATTATCGAACCGTTCACAATTGTACCAAAACCTTCCTGAGTGAAGATACGATCGATGTACATACGGAAAAGACCTTCTGTTTTTCTTTGTGGAATTGTATCAACCAGAGTTGAGATTTCATTGATAAGTTCTTCAACTCCCTGCTTCGTGTTGGAAGAAACATGCATAATAGGAGCATTATTTAAAAATGAGTCCTTTACAAAATCTATTATCTCTTCGGTTGCAAGTTCCAGGAGTTCTTCATCAACAAGATCTATTTTATTTAGAACGATCATTCCCTTAGTAATGCCAAGGGTTTTCATGATCTCAAGATGTTCTTTTGTTTGCGGCATTATTCCTTCATCAGCGGCGATAACCAAAAGCACAAAATCTACTCCACAGGCTCCTGCCACCATTGTTTTAATAAAGTCTGCATGCCCTGGTACATCCACGATTCCCACACTATTTCCATTTGGTAGATCAAGATGCGAAAATCCCAAATTAATTGTAATACCGCGCTCTTTTTCCTGTTTATGTGTATCGCAATCGTAACCGGTGAGTGCTTTTATCAAGGACGTTTTGCCGTGATCCACATGCCCGGCTGTTCCCATTATCAAGTGTTTTGTATCCATTATTCCTTCTTATAATTAATTCTTAATTTTAAAATCTGGTTTAGTAGTTTTTCGTCAAGAACACATTGGTTAATTCTGGTTAGGACTCAAAAAAATCTTTACATAAAGAAAAGCACTAAATTCTTTGTTTCTAGTTATAGAGAGGACGGAACTGGTGTTCCAACTGGTCTTCAAAACCAGTAATAGGCAGCTAAAACTGTCCACGGCAGGTTCGATTCCTGCCCTCTCGGCCATTTTTGTAGTTTAAATATTTGTATTAGTTTATTATGTTGTAAAACAAAATTGACAGATTTTTCTATTTCACTTTTTGTAGAATCAGAAATTTAGGAAGGAAATATGAACAAATTAATATTTTTCTTTTTTTTAATATTAGTCATATCTTCATGTGCAGATAGCTTCCCTGTATTTAATGCAGATAGTGCATTTGAGCATTTAGAAAAGCAGTGTGAACTTGGAGTGAGATACCCCGGTTCGGACGGTATTGAACTTTGTAGAGATTACATAGTTAATGAGTTAACCAGATATAATGCAGAAATTGAATTACAAAAATTCGATGTAGTTGTTAATGAAGAGAAAATTGATGGTGTAAACATATTAGCAAGTTTTTATCCTCAAATGAGTCGTCGTATTCTTCTGGGTGCTCATTACGATACAAGACCGTGGGCAGATAAGGAAGAAGATCTCACTCTTCATAATACTCCAATTCTCGGTGCTAACGATGCAGCAAGTGGCGTTGCGGTTTTACTTGAGCTGGCAGAGATTATCTCTGCACAACAACCTCAGCAGTTCGGAATAGATATGGTATTTTTTGATTTGGAAGATATGGGCGCATACGGAGATAATGAATCTTGGTGTCTGGGATCTTCCTACTTTGCAGATAATTTTACAGATCCAAAACCGGAAAAAGCAATTGTAATCGATATGATCGGTGATGCTGATCTTTCTATAAATATGGAACACTCTTCATATCATAATTCTCCAAATCTGGTTAAGGAAGTTTGGGATATTGCTGATCAGCTTGGATTCAATGAGTTCAAAACCAGAATAACAAACCGTATCTACGATGATCATTATCCACTTATTGCGGCAGGTATTAATGCAATTGTAATTATCGACTTTGAATATCCATTCTGGCATACATTGGAAGACACTCCGGATAAATGTTCCCCACAATCACTGGGGGTTGTAGGGCAAACAATGGTTAATTTAATATATCAGGAAAAATGAAAAAACTGAATAATATTCTCACGCCCAATGAACAGAAACTTCTGCTGTTTTTAGTTTTCTTCGCATTTATTGGTTTAGTAATGAAGTATACCGGTCTAACTGCTGAGGAAGATGCAAATTCAAGTGACAGCCTGAATTTTCAACAAGATCATCA
Organism: Candidatus Cloacimonadota bacterium; assembly: GCA_030626645.1. Lineage (GTDB taxonomy): Bacteria > Cloacimonadota > Cloacimonadia > Cloacimonadales > TCS61 > Tenebribacter. The sequence continues at coordinate 4,448 of DAOUTP010000095.1, read as the reverse complement.
ACTAAAATACGATCTGCAAAATATCACTAAAGAAGAGCTTATCACAATACCTGGAATTGGAGATAAAAAAGCAGAAGACATCTTGCAATACAAAGAGGAGAATGGCTTCAAAGCTAAGACCGAATTAATGAATATTAAAGGTATCGGTGAAAAAACATATGAAAAGATCAAGAAGTACTTTATTGATCTGACTTTTGAAGATTCTACAACTACAATTATTCCAGAAAGGCAACAAGTCAATTCCATTCCAAATAAAATAAATATTAATACTGCTGATAAAAACGAATTGACAAAAATCAAGGGTATTGGTCCTTCAAGAGCAGATAAAATTATTGCCTTAAGAAATGAGGTTGGTAGATTTGAAAAGAAAGAAGATCTCCTGCAAATCAAGGGGATTGGCGAGAAATCGTTGGAGAAAATGAGCGAGCAAATAACGCTGGGAGAATGATTATGGCAGATAAACCAACACCTACAATTACTTTAGCGGAATTATATGAAAATCAGAATCAGTATATTGATGCTTTAGTAATTTATAAAAATCTACACAAAGATAATCCTACGGAAGAATTGCAAAGTAAAATTGATGAATTGAAGGATAAAATATTCAAAGAAAATACTCTGGAATACTCTACGATCATCGATAAAATATTTACGGAAGAAGAGAAGAGAATTTTCCATATTCTACCGCATGATCAATTTAAAGCTTACAAAGAATCACAAGCTGATCTGAAAAATGAAGAAACGTATCCTGAGGAGTTGATCGAAGTAAAGAAAGAAGAGGCTGCTCCTATTGATCTAGAAGAACCTGAAATTGAAGAAGAAAAAACTCCTGATATTAATGATACAACTGAGTTAGAAGTAAAAATTGAAGCAGAAGATTCAATTGAGATTGAGGACACTCTGGATAGTGATGATATTAATGATGAGTTGATTGAAAAAGATGAAAAAGAAGTCATTCCGGAAGATATTGAAGAACTCGAAATTGAAGAAGAAAAAACTTCTGATATTGATGATACAACTGAGTTAGATGTAAAAATTGAAGCAGAAGATTCAATTGAGCTTGAGGACACACTGGATATTGATGACACAATTGAACCTGAAGAGAAGATAGTAATGGAAGAAACAATTGAAATCGAAGATACGTTAGATAGTGATGATAAAATGGAAGATGATATCTCACTGGAAACCGATGAAGAGATTTCTGATGACCTGGATAAATCGGAAATTATAACTGAACCGAATATCCAATCTGACGATATCGATTCAATCGAAGATCTGGTAGAAGAGGAAAAAGCAGTTGAACAAAATGAAACTATTGATAGTGAAAAAACAGATCCGTCAGATGAGAATAAAGATGAGCTTGAAACTATCTTGGCACCCACTGATGAAAACCAGATACTAGATCTATTAACAACTCTTTCAACTATGAAACCCGATATTGTGGAAAGAGTTCTTAAGGAAAATGTTGGTTCTGATAGATCACTTGCGGAGATAAAATTATCTGATTTGCATTTTGTAATTGAATTACTAAAAGTTTCAAATAATGTCGAAAAAAAATAAAGAAATTAATAAACTGTGTATTCGTTGCACTCATAGATGTAAGCAGTCGGTCGGAACTCTTCTGCTGGGTTGCCCCCATTTTGTAATGAAACCTCAGCAGTTGGAAATAAAGTTTTCCTTCTCAGGTAAGGAAAGCAAATGAGAATTATTACAGGAAAGTTCAAGAAAGCAAATCTGTTTACTGTTCCCGGTAAAACCACTCGTCCAACCACAGATTATATTAAAGAAGTTATCTTCTCGGTTATCTCATCCTGCTCCGATAAGAATATCCTTGACCTCTATGCAGGAAGCGGGTCACTCGGCTTTGAAGCTCTTAGTAGAAATGCTGTTTTTGTGGATTTTGTCGATTTCTCTGACAAATCAATTAAAACAATGAAGCGTAATATTGAAAAACTAAAATGCACTTCCGAATGCAAAATTCACAGAAAAAAAGTTAGTGCATTTATCAATAGTTGTGAGAAAAAATTCGATCTGATCTTTATGGATCCGCCATACAACAAAAATCTTGTAAATCCTACTATAGAAAAAACTATTGTTAACGAACTATTAACTGAGAATGGCTGCATTGTGATAGAACATTCTCCCAGAGAAAAGCTATCTGCAGAATGGGATATGATGACAATCTATAATAAAAACTATGGCAGCAGTGTCATAACGGTCTTGGCAAATAAAAATTTGCAACATGATTTAATGAACGGAGATTTGTAATGAAAATTTATAATACGCTAACGAATAAAAAAGAAGAATTTGTTCCGGTAGAGAATGGCAAAGTAAAAATGTATGTCTGCGGACCTACGGTATATAACTATTTTCATATTGGAAATGCCAGACCGCTTATCTTCTTCGATGTTGTAAAAAAGTACTTTGAGTACATTGGAAATGAAGTCATCCTTGTGCGAAATATTACCGATCTTGATGATAAGCTTATCAATCGTTCTCTAGAAGAAAATATCCCAGTATCTGTTGTAGCTGAAAAATATACCAAAGCTTTTTTTGATGATTGCAAGGCATTGGATATAACCCCGGCTGATCATCATCCAAAGGCTACAGAATATATCAATGATATGATCAATCTGATAAAAGAACTTGAAGAAAAGGAATTTGCTTATGAAGTAAATGGTGATGTCTATTTTTCTGTTTCAAATTCTAAAGATTATGGTAAACTTTCCGGTAAAAAATTGGAAGACCTGCAAGCTGGTGCTCGTGTAGAAGCTAACAAGCAAAAAAAACATCCTGCTGATTTTACGCTCTGGAAAAAAGCAAAACAAGGTGAGCCGAAATGGACAAGCCCCTGGGGTGAAGGACGTCCCGGCTGGCATACCGAATGTGTTGTAATGTCTCGCAAATTACTGGGTGGAACTTTCGATATTCATGGAGGCGGGATTGATCTTGTTTTTCCTCATCATGAAAATGAGATTGCACAAGCTAAAGCTTCTAATAATCAGAAACTGGCAAATTATTGGATGCATAATGGATATCTCAATATTGAGGGTGAAAAAATGTCTAAAAGTTTAGATAATTTTTTTACAGCACGAGATATCCTTAAAAAGTACGATCCTGAAGCTATTCGCTTTTTCTTTCTTTCTAAACATTATAGAAGCCCAATCGATTTTAACGAGAACATTATTATTGAATCGAGCCAGGCTGTTAAAAACTTCTATAATACTTTAAAAAGTGCTGACTATTTAAACATAAAAGATAAGGAATTTGAATATTCTGAAGTTCATCAGCAACACAAGAATAGTTTCATTTCTGCAATGAATGATGACTTCAACACAGCCAAAGCAATATCTGTATTATTCGATATAACTAAAGCTTACAATAAAACCAAAGATTCAGCTTTCATTCATCTATTGATTGAACTAGGGAATGTACTTGGATTCTTCACAAATATGGAAGAAAAACTTAGTAATAGTTTAAATGATGTTTCAGGTGAACTGGTTGAGCTTCTGATAAGTTATCGGAACCGCTTCAAAAAAGAGAAAAACTGGGAAATGGCAGATAAAATCCGCAACGATCTGAAAGAGATGGGTATTACCCTAAAAGACACACCAGAAGGAACTGATTGGAATATTGAAAAGTGAGAAATCATCAGTAAAAATATTGAGATGTTTCAATTTATTCTAAGTTCTTATTTAAAGCGTTTCTTAGCGTTCTTTCCTTATTGAAATATAATCAATTTTATCACTACTAATTTTTTATTTAAATATAAAGAAAAAGATTTGACATATATAGGCAAAGAAAATTTTTTGTCTATTCGGTTAGTTTTGATCTTTTTATCAACATAAAAGTGAAATTTATTGATGGAGAATTTGCGAAAAAATTTTCTGTTTCGACATTGAAAATGCCGACATGGCTCAACGGTAGAGCACTCGACTTGTAATCGAGCGGTTGTGGGTTCGATTCCTACTGTCGGCACCATTAATTGAATAATATTTTGCAACGCAAAATATTATATTATGGAGGGGTTCCCGAGTGGTCAAAGGGAACAGACTGTAAATCTGTCGGTGGATGCCTTCGGAGGTTCAAATCCTCCCCCCTCCACCATTTTTTAAATTTTACAAAAAAAGCGGGAGTAGCTCATTTGGTAGAGCATTAGCCTTCCAAGCTAAGGGTAGCGAGTTCGAGCCTCGTCTCCCGCTCCATTTTAACAGCTCATGTAGCTCAGTACGGTAGAGCGCATCCTTGGTAAGGATGAGGTCATCGGTTCAAGTCCGATCGTGAGCACCAGTAAGCATATGAATAAATAAAAAATTGCCAAGGAGGGAGAAATGGCTAAAGAGAAATTTGTAAGAAATAAACCACACGTGAACGTTGGAACAATTGGTCACGTGGATCATGGTAAAACCACACTTACGGCAGCTATTACGCTTTACCTCAGTAAATCA
>DAOUTP010000221.1 GCA_030626645.1 Candidatus Cloacimonadota bacterium | reverse complement strand
TTTTGTTTTAAGATTTTCTAATCTATTGTCTTACACTTATTCTTTTGTACAAGTTGAATTCAGAATGATGCTATTATCTTTGCAAAATTACTTCTCAAAAAAATATTATTTATTTTATCCTGTCAACAACTTTCACGGTTAAGAATCGGATTTCATATTTATATGAAAACGATTCAACGATGAGATTTGTTCTGCTCATCTCTCATCTTATCTTAGCAAACACATCGGTCGTTAATTATAAATTAGTTCTGTCACTCAGGCACTCAGGCACTTTTCTTTTCAAATCTTCTTGACACAAATTTCTCTTATTCCATTTTTTTCACGCTTTCAGAAGCATATTTAAATACTTAAATCAAATTGCAAAACTCTTTTTGCAAAAAGGTAGGTTTATTATGGATGCTAATTCTCCTTCAGGAATGTACAAATGCACAAATTGTAATGAGGTAAAAGCACATAATAAAGGAGATGAATTTATTTCATGTCCTATATGTAATAAAAATTCTTGGATAATTATACCTAGAGATTGGATTCCGCCCCTCACTTGCAGCAGGTAGAAATCCCAAGTATTAAATTATTTTTTTTTGCATATAATATATAGGTATAATAAATAGCTAGAAATTGTAACTATAATATATGCCATTTATAATACAAAGAATAGATAAAAAAGAGATTTTAAATCTCTTTTTTTATTAGATATAGTGAAGGAATATAAGATAGCATAAATTATGGCATAATAAAACTAACAGTATAGCTCTAATATCACTACTAAGATATGCTGATGCTTGATATAAATTATTAATTTAATATAATATCAAGCAAAAGTAATGCCTATGGCAACAAAGCAGTTTCCATTTGTTGAGCTTTATTTTTACATTAATCATATAACTTACACACTCGTGGATCACATCATCGCTCACGCTCAGACCCACTCGTGTAAATATTACTTTTCAATTTATCAGTAGTGGTGTTTGCTTGATATGAAGTTTGGATAATGAAAATCTTACAGTAATCTTGTGATTAGAATATTAGCATGCTTGATATATAATTCTTTTATTTGAGGAGTGTGCTCCCATTACAAAAATCGATACCTATAATCCACGATAAAAATTTCCGAGTGTAAAGAGTCATTTGAAGAATTATCGACTTAAATTGATGTACAAAAATTGCATCGAATAAATGAGCTTATGACGTGATTAATCTAAACAATCTTTTTAAGTTGTAAGAAGTATCTACTAAAAAAGTACTCCGTGCAATCTCAAAAGTATTGATTATTGATGCCTTATCAGTAGGGGAGAGTAATCCAGACAAGTCCCGTCGCTCCCGCCATTATAAAGCCGATCAGTTAGCTGGTCGGCGTTTTTTTTATTTACAAATAAGTGCCATAAACCGAAGTGACTTAAGATGAGGAATAAATAGTGGATAGAATAATCAGAGGGATTACAAAAGATAAAAGTATTCGCTTCTTTGCGATTGATGCAACGGAAACAGTACAAGAAGCAGTTACAATTCATCATTTATCAATGACTAATTCTGTGATAATGGGAAGGATGATAAGTGCAACACTCATGATGGCAGCCGATCTGAAATCAGATAAAAACGTAATTACTTTAAAAATAGATGGCGATGGTCCTGCAGGTGTTGCGATAGCTACTGCACGTAAAAACGGATATGTAAAAGGTTATGCAAAGAATCCAGAAGTTGAAATTCCGTTAAATAAACATACAAAAACCTTCGATATTCAAAATGCAATTGGTAATGGGACCCTTACCATCATCAAAGATCTGGGAATGAAAAGTCCATATATCGGGCAAATCGAATTGAAGTATGGTACAATTGCTAAAGATCTCACCTTTTATTTTGCAAAGTCGGAACAGATTCCTTCCTCGGTTGGACTTGGCGTTTTGGTTATGCCGGACGGAAAGATAAAACAAGCTGGCGGATTCATAATTCAGGTTTTACCGGAAACACCTGAAAAAGTGATTTCAAAGATTGAGGAGAACCTGGCAAAATTCCCTAATCTTACCGATATGATGGATATGGGACATTCAATTGAAGATATAATATCTAAATTCATTTTAAAAGGTTTGGAGCCTGAGATCAAAGAAACTGCACCAGTGCAATATAAATGTGATTGTTCAATAGAGAAATTTGAGGATGGGATTAAACTTCTTTCTAAAAAGGAATTGCAGGAAGCCATTGAAACAAATGAGACACTCACTATTCATTGCCACTTCTGTAATACTGATTACAATTTTAATAAAAATAAGATTGAAAAGATATTGGAGCAGATGTAGATGAAAAAATTCAGGCATAAAAAGAGTCTTGGTCAGCATTTTTTAAAAGATAAGAATGTTGTCAGGAAGATAGCTGCCCTTGCAGAAATAGAAGAGAATGAAGCAGTTTGGGAAGTGGGACCCGGCAAGGGCATACTTACTGAAGAACTGCTTTTGCAAAAATGTAATTTAACCTGTTTCGAAATTGATGAAAGTCTTTATCCAATATTGTTTGAGAAATTTGGAAAGAGTATCAATTTAGTGAATAAAGATATTCTTAAAATTAATTGGAAAGAATATCTGAATGATAAACAGATTAAAATCGTAGCTAATCTTCCATATCAGATCACATCACCGTTTTTATTTAGAGTAACAGAACATGCTGTTAATTTTAAGCGAGTTGTAGTAATGATCCAAAAAGAAGTAGCTGAGCGCATAAATGCTGGAATTGGCACCAAAGATTATGGAAGACTATCTCTAAAAATGCAGTTCTATTTCAATGTTGAGTATGGCTTTACTGTAAAACCGCACCTCTTCTTTCCACCTCCCAAAGTTGATTCTGCAGTTATAATTCTTACTCCTCGAATAGACAAACCAATTTTGGAAGATGAAAGATTTTTTTGGAGAGTTGTTGAAGTTGCCTTTCAAAATCGAAGAAAAATGTTACGCAGGAATTTACGTATGCTACTTTCTAAAGAGAAGATCGAAGAACTGGGTGTAAGTTGTAAAATCGAGTTAACCAGAAGAGGGGAGACGCTTACTGAGAAAGATTTTATAGAATTGTATGAAGCTGTACGGAAATTAACAACGAACTGAAACGAACTAAAGATTAAAACCACGAATTTACACGAATGAACACGAAGGTTTAATTACATAGAGCTTAAAAAATACTGAAGAAATATCCAATATCCAACAGGGAATATCCAATTTTCAAATATTCTATTACAATATTTTAATAATTTATTTTGTGTCTCTGTGCCTCTGTTTTGAATTCTTTTCCTAACCAACCCAGACAGGATTAGTGAATACTATCCCACCATT
>DAOUTP010000007.1 GCA_030626645.1 Candidatus Cloacimonadota bacterium | reverse complement strand
TTCAATATCGGGTCGTGGAACAGTAGCCACCGGTCGTATTGAGCGTGGAGTAGTTAAGGTAGGCGAGAAGATAGAAAGAGTAGGTATTCGCGAGACGATCACAACCACTTGTACAGGTGTTGAGATGTTCCGTAAGCTTCTTGATAGTGGACAAGCCGGAGATAATGTAGGAATCCTGCTTCGTGGTATGGCAAAGGATGAGATTGAGCGTGGCATGGTATTAGCTAAGCCGAAATCGATCACACCACATACTAAGTTTTCGGGAGAGACTTATGTACTAACTAAAGATGAAGGTGGACGTCATAAGCCATTCTTTAGTGGTTACAGACCTCAGTTCTATTTCCGTACAACAGATGTTACGGGTTCCATCACCCTTCCTAAGGGAGTTGAGATGGTAATGCCAGGTGATAATGTAACAATTTCAGCAGAGCTTATCACACCGATCGCCATGGAGAAAGGTCTTCGTTATGCGATCCGTGAAGGTGGAAGAACTATCGGTGCCGGCGTCGTTGGCGAAGTTATAGAGTAGGAAAGATGAGAGAAATCATTACCTTAGCTTGTGAAGTGTGTAAAAATAGAAATTATTCTACTACTAAGAATAAAAGAACACACCCTAAAAGAGTTGAGTATAAAAAATACTGCCCTAAGTGCAGAAAACATACTGAGCATAAGCAAACTAGATAAATAATGATGCAGGCTTGTAGCTCAATTGGTAGAGCACTGGTCTCCAAAACCAGGGGTTGCGGGTTCAAGTCCTGCCGGGCCTGCCATTAAAGTGAGATAATATGTTTAAAAAAATATTTCGTTTTTTCAAAAGTGTTAAGACTGAAATGTCTTACGTATCTTGGCCAACCAAGGCTGATATTAAAGAAGGTACTACCGTAGTTATTCTTATGTCAATTTTTGTAGCTATATTTTTATCTTTAGTTGATACAGGTTTCGGTTTTTTAATTAGACAATTATTATTGAAAGGTTAAGTAAATGAAGTGGTATGTTGTTCACACCTATGCTTCCCATGAATTCAAAATAAAAGAAGCGATCGAAAAAGGAATAAAAGGTACCCCCCTGGAAGATAAGATCGGGCAGATACTGATTCCTACACAGAAGACGTTTCACATTAGAGACGGGAAGAAAGTAGAACGTGAAAAAAAATTATTCAACAGTTATGTTATATTGGAAGCAGAATTAATACCTGAGTTATACTCATTTGTTGTTGGGCTTCCTAGTGTAACTCATTTCCTGGGAACTGGGAAAAAACCTCAACCTCTAACTGACGTTGAAGTAAAACGCCTGTTGGGTATCGACGACCGCGACAAAACTGCATCACAAGACGTAAACTATATTCCTGGTGATATGGTAAAAATCACATCTGGTTCATTCAGTGACTTTGAAGGTGTTATTGAAAAATTGCATGATGACAGGGAAAAACTCACAGTTAATGTAACTGTTTTTGGAAGAATTACACCTGTAGAAGTTCGGACAGATCAGATTGAACTTATGTAAATAGAGGAAAAAATGGCAAAACCAAAAGATATTGAACATTTAGTAAAATTGCAGCTTCCCGCAGGAAAGGCAACTCCGGCACCTCCAGTAGGTCCGGCTCTTGGTCAAGCGGGAATCAACATTGGTGAATTTTGTAAAGCATTTAATGATAAAACAAAAGATTCTCCAGGAATGATATTTCCAGTTGTAATTTACGTTAAGAAGAATAAATCCTACACTTTTGAGATCAAAACTCCACCGGCTGCAGTTCTAATCAAGAAAGAAGCTGGTCTGGCAAAGGGTTCAGGAGTTCCACATATGGAAAAAGTAGGAAAGATCACAAAAGCTCAAGTTAAGAAAATAGCTGAGATCAAAATGAAAGATCTAAACGCATACAACATTGAAGCTGCTATGCGTATGATTGAAGGTACTGCAAGAAACATGGGAGTATTAGTCGAAAACTAAGCCACTTTGTTTTTATGCAGGAGATTATCGAAAAGGAGTGTTAATGACTAGTAAAAGGTACAAACAAGCTCATGAGATGATCGACAAAACAAAAAGATATGAGCTCGACGAAGCTGTTGAATTGCTTTTGAAATTTCCAAAAGCTAAATTCGATGAAACCGTTGAACTACATATGAATTTAGGTGTCGACCCTCGGAAAGCAGATCAACAAATCAGGAACTCTTTAGTATTGCCGAATGGTAGTGGACAGTCTTCTACTGTTCTTGTTTTTGCAGAAGGCGATAAAGCTGATGAAGCAAAGGAAGCTGGTGCCGATTTTGTTGGAGTAGATGAATACGTTGAGAAGATCAATTCAGGTTGGTTCGATTTTGATGTTGCAATTACAACTCCAAATTTAATGGGTAAAATTGGTCGTTTAGGTCGTGTGTTAGGACCACGCAGTTTAATGCCAAACCCAAAAGACGGTACCGTAACCATGAACATCAAACAGGCAGTAGCTGATGCAAAGGGTGGAAAGATCACTTATCGTATAGATAAGTTTTCAAACCTCCACATTATTGCCGGCAAGTTAAGCTTTACTTCAAAGCAACTCACAGAAAACGTCCTAACGATCGTTTTAGCAATTCTTAGAGAGAGACCTGCTGCATTAAAAGGCATTTACATCAATTCGCTTAGCCTCACTTCAACTATGGGTCCCGGAATCAAGTTAGATATTACAAGCATATCAAAGCTTGCAAAGCATTAGGAGTTTATTATGGTACAAGTATACAAAGAAGAAGCTGTAAAAGTAATCAAAGATAGACTTGATAATGCAAAATCAATCGTACTGATTGATTATAAAGGGATCAATATAGAAGAAGTTGATGAGCTTCGAAACAGAATGCGAAATGCAGATGTTGATTATTTTATTTCAAAGAACACATTCATTAAAATCGCACTTAATGAATTGGGAATCAAAGAATTTGACGAACATCTAAGTGGACCAACTGCTGTTGCAATTTCAAAAGTTGATGAAGTAACAGCTGCTAGAGAATTAGCCAAATTCAAAAAAGATATTATGGATGACAAGGATTTCCCGAAGTTCAAAATTGGTTTAGTTGGTAAAGATATTATGAATATCTCACAGCTGAATCAATTAGCTGATCTTCCTTCTAAAGAAGTTCTACTGTCAATGGTTCTACAAGGATTCAATGCACCTATCACAGGTTTTGTTGGTGTACTAGGTGGAATCTTGAGAAAATTTATCTATGCAATCGACACAATAGCCAAAGCAAAAGAAAATAAATAAACATATATACGATGGAGGATATAATGGCTGACAAGAAGCAACAAGTTATTGATATTATTAAGGAAATGAGTGTAATCGAACTTTCCGAACTTGTAAAAGAACTCGAAGAGATTTTCGATATTACAGCTGCAGCTCCAGTAGCCGTTGCCGCACCTGGTGTGGCTACCGGCGGAGAAACTGCTGAAGAAAAAACAGAATTTGACGTTGTTTTAACTAGCTCTGGAGCAAAGAAAATCCAGGTTATTAAAGTTGTACGTTCAATTACAAAATTAGGTTTGAAAGAAGCTAAAGAATTAGTTGATAATGCACCAAACCCAGTTGTTCAAGGTATCCCAAAAGAAGAAGCTGAAACCATCAAAGCTCAAATTGAAGAAGCTGGTGGATCGGTAGAAGTTAAATAATCAGCAGAATTAATATACGGAAGTGAACTTTTCCGTTCACTTCCGTTACCTTATTTATAATGATGGAAATTTGTACGATATTTTAATTGTACGCTAAAAAATAAGGAGTATGAACTTTTGAAAATTCAAAATTTTTCTCGTATCAGAAAGAAAGCTGAGCAGTCAGGTCTTCCTTTTGTACACGTCCCAAATCTTCTTTCAATGCAAATTGATTCTTATAATCAATTTCTGCAGAGAGAGGTTCATCCGCAAAAACGTTACGAAGAAGGACTCCAAGCTGTTCTCAAATCAATATTTCCGTTAGAAGACCAAAAAGGGATCTACTACCTCGAATATATTGATTATATAGTACTTAAAGAAAAATACTCTACCGATGAATGTATCGAAAGAAATCTTTCCTATCAAGCACCTGTTAAAGCTAGAATGAGACTTGTTATTTATGATGAAGAAATTCTTAAAGAGACAGGTGACAAGAGGGTTAAAAGCACGATTGAGCAAGATGTATTTCTTGGCGAGATCCCTCTGATCACAAATCAGGGTACTTTCATTATCAATGGAGCTGAACGGGTTATTATTAGTCAGCTTCATAGATCACCCGGTATCTTTTTCTCAGAAGCAAAGCATCCCAGCGGCAAAATTTTGAATTCTGCCAAGTTGATCCCCTATAATGGTTCATGGCTTGAATTCAATATGGATAGTTACGACGCTCTTTTTGTATTAATTGATAAAAGACGGAAACTTCCAGCAACTGTTTTATTACGTGCTGTTGGACTTTCAACAAACGACGATCTCAGAAATTATTTCTATGAAAAAGAACAGATCGATGTGAAAAAAGCTAAAGACCGATTCCTATTTGCTGACGTTATGAATAAGGAGACCGGTGAAATTCTTTTTGATGCCGGCAGTGAAATCGGTAATGATGAGATCGAAGCAATAATCGAAGGTGGAATAAAGAAGATTGATGTTATAAAATCTGATTTTGAGATTACCAGAAAAATAATTGAGCAAACAATCGCAAAAGATCAGACAGAATCTCAAGAAGAAGCATTAAAGAAAATATATACACTTATACGTCCGGGTGAAGAACCTACTTATGAAATTGCTTTAGACCTTTTTAATAGAATGTTCTTTAATGAAAGAAGATACAATCTTGGAAAAGTTGGACGTCATAAACTTAATACTCGCTTAGGTCTGGACATTGATATCAACACTCATGTTCTTACAAAAGAAGATCTCATTGCGATCATCGATAAATTGATCGCTGTATACAAAGACGAAGATAAAATTGATGATATTGACCATTTGGCAAATAGAAGAGTTAGAACTGTTGGAGAGCTCCTTGCTGAACAATACAACATTGGTCTCTCCCGTGTTGCCAGAACTGCTGTAGAAAGAATGTCGATAGCTAACCCCGATGAAGTTACACTTCACGACCTCATTAATAGTAATGCACTTATCGCTGTTGTACAGTCATTCTTCCTCACAGGTCAGCTTTCTCAATACATGGAACAAACAAATCCACTTACAGGTATCACACATAAAAGAAGATTATCTGCTCTTGGTCCGGGTGGACTTACCAGAGAACGTGCCGGTTTCGAAGTTAGGGACGTTCACTATTCTCATTATGGACGTATCTGCCCTATCGAAACTCCTGAAGGTCCAAATATCGGTCTTATCTCTTCACCTGCAATGTATGCAAGAGTTAATGAACTTGGATTTCTAGAAACTCCTTATATTAAAGTAGAGGATGGTAAGATCACACCCAAAGTTCAATTCCTTGATGCAAATCAGGAAGAGAATTACATAATTGCACAGGCGAATGTAAATTATGATGAGAATATTAATATTACTGATGATCTCGTATTTGCCCGTCATCAAGGTGAATTTCTGCAGGTAAAACCTGAAGATGTTCAGTTTCTTGATGTATCACCGCAACAGATAGTTTCAGCATCAGCATCATTAATTCCATTCTTGGAACATGACGATGCGAACCGTGCTCTGATGGGATCTAACATGCAGCGTCAAGCTGTTCCGCTAATGAATCCGGAAGTTCCAATAGTTGGAACAGGAATGGAAGGGATCATTGCCAAAGATAGTGGTTCAACTGCTACAGCACCTTTTGATGGCTTGGTTAAAAAAGTTACAAGTTCCTATGTAGATATTGAAAGAGATAATCCTGATGACAGCATACTTGACATTGGGACTAATAACCGTGTTTATCTAAAAAAATTCGCCCGTTCAAATCAGGATACTGCCATCCACCAAAGACCATCTGTTAAAACAGGTGATATAGTAAAGAAAGGAGATCTGATCTCTGATGGACCATCAATAATTGAAAATAGATTAGCACTTGGCAGCAATTTGCTGGTTGCATTCATGCCATGGTATGGATATAATTATGAGGATGCTATCATTCTCAGCGAAAAAGTTGCTCGTGAAGATTTGCTTACATCAGTCTATATTGAGGAGCATGAAGTTCTTGTCCGTATTATGAAAAATGGAAAGGAAGAGCTGGCTTATGATATTCCTAATGTTCCAATAAAAGCACTTAGAAACCTGGATAAATCCGGTGTTATAAGAGTTGGATCTGTTGTTAGAGCCGGTGATATCATTGTTGGAAAGATAACTCCTAAAAATGTGGATATTGATCCTTCCCCAGAAGAGAATCTAATGCGTGCTCTTTTCGGTGATCGTGCCGGAGACTTTACCAACAGTTCACTTAAAGCCAAACCAGGAATGGAAGGTGTAGTTATTGATGTGAAAGTTTTCTCACGTCTTGAATCAACAGAAGAATTTGAAGATCAAGAATTAAAACTGGATTCTCTTCAGTGCATCAAGCAGGAACATAAAGAAAGACAGAAAAAGATCCAGGAATATCTTCAAAGTAAACTAGAGAAAATTCTTATTGGGAATTCAGCTAAGAACATCGTTGATGAAAAAACAAATATGTTTTTTATCCCCACAGGTAAAAAGATTACAAAAAATAATTTACAAAAGATTAATTTCAAGCGTTTGAACCTCGATTATGATCTGGTGGAAAATGCTGAGATGAATCAAAACATATACAATGAGATCATTCTGAAAGCTAAAACAGCTTATGAAGAAAGTGACAATATTTTCAAAAAAGCCAAAGAACGTCTTAAGCATGGAGATGAACTTCCTTATGGTGTGCGTAAAATGGTTAAGGTCTATATTGCCAAGAAACGTAAGATCGCAGTTGGTGATAAAATGGCTGGTCGTCACGGAAACAAAGGTGTAATATCCAGAGTTAGTCCGATAGCCGACATGCCTTATTTGGAAAATGGCGAATCGGTTGACATTATTTTGAATCCGCTTGGTGTACCATCCCGTATGAATATCGGTCAGATCATGGAAACCCATCTTGGTATGGCAGCCAGAATACTTGGTATTCATTTTGAAACTCCTGTTTTCGACGGTGCTTCCCTTGCTGATATCGATAAATCAATGAAGAAAGCCAATTTGGACATGGATGGAAAACAAGTACTCTATGATGGGAAAACAGGTGAACCATTCAAAGAGAGAGTTACCGTTGGAGTCATGTATATGCTTAAATTGAATCACCTGGTTGCTGATAAAATGCATGCTCGTTCAACAGGACCCTACTCACTAATCACACAACAGCCA
This sequence comes from Candidatus Cloacimonadota bacterium, assembly GCA_030626645.1. Lineage (GTDB taxonomy): Bacteria > Cloacimonadota > Cloacimonadia > Cloacimonadales > TCS61 > Tenebribacter. The sequence goes on along the minus strand of DAOUTP010000007.1, from coordinate 14,394 downwards.
TTGGGTGGTAAAGCTCAACATGGTGGTCAGAGATTGGGTGAGATGGAAGTTTGGGCTCTTGAAGCTTATGGTGCTTCCCGTCTTCTGGAAGAGATGCTAACTATCAAGAGTGATGATGTTGAAGGTAGAACTAATGCCTTTAAAGCTATAACAAGCGGTCAAAATCCGCCAAAGCCTGGTATCCCTGAATCTTTTAATGTACTGGTGAGTGAGTTAAAATCCCTCTGCTTTGACATTGAGTTTCTTGCAGACAAGAAACATAATGGAGGTTTGTAAGTGATTAGAGATATTAAACGAGATAAAAGAATAGAAAATTACGATAAAGTAAGAATCAAGATTGCCTCTCCTGATGCGATCCGTGAATGGAGTTATGGTGAAGTTACAAAGCCGGATACTCTAAACTATCGTACACTTAAACCTGAAAAAGGTGGTCTTTTCTGCGAAAGAATCTTTGGTCCTGAAAAGGATTACGAATGTAGTTGCGGGAAATATAAGAAGAAACGTTTCCAAAATACTGTATGTGACCGTTGTGGTGTAGAAATAACTACTTCACGTGTACGTCGTTCACGTATGGGTCATTTAGAGCTGGCAGTACCAATTTCTCATATCTGGTTTGTGAAAAGCATGCCAAGTGTAATTGGAACACTCCTTAATATGGCAGTTAGCAAACTGGAACGTATTCTTTATTATGAATCATATATTGTCCTTAATCCGGGTGATAGTGATTATGAAGAGGGAGATCTTGTAAACGTTGATGAATACTACGAGATCAGAGATCGTATTGGTGAAGATTTTGTTGCTCTAATGGGAGCAGAAGCTATCAGAGTACTGCTTGAAAAGATCAATCTTGAAGATGAAGCAATGAATCTGCGGACCATCATTAAAATGGAAACTTCCATTCAGAAGAAGCAGAAAGCTATTAAACGCCTTAAGGTTATTGATGCTTTCCGTAAATCCGGCAATAACCCCGGTTGGATGGTTTTGGAAGTTCTTCCGGTTTTACCACCAACTCTAAGACCTTTGGTTCAACTTGATGGTGGAAGATTTGCGACAGCTGATTTCAACGAACTATATCGAAGAGTTATTACCCGTAATAACAGACTTCGCGGTCTTATCGATATTAATGCTCCTGAAGTAATATTACGAAATGAGAAGCGTATGCTGCAGGAAGCTGTAGACGCTCTTATAGATAACTCTCGAAAGACAAGACCGGTGAAAGGAAGAGGCAACAGACCTCTTAAAGCTCTTGCCGATCAACTTAAAGGTAAAAGCGGTAGATTCCGTCAAAACCTACTTGGCAAACGTGTGGATTATTCCGGTCGTTCTGTTATTACAGTTGGACCAAATCTGAAACTACATCAGTGTGGATTACCAAAAGAGATGGCTATCGAACTTTTCAAGCCTTTTATAATTGAAAGACTAGAGAAGATCGGTGAAGCTGAAAAAGCAAAAACAGCTAAGAAATTGATCGAGAAGAAACGTCCTGAAATCTGGAAGATCCTAGAAGAGGTTATCAAAGATTACCCTGTCCTTCTGAATCGTGCACCAACACTGCACAAACATGGTATCCAAGCATTCATGCCGGTACTTACAGAAGGAAAGGCAATAGAACTCCATCCGCTTGTTTGTATACCGTATAATGCGGATTTTGATGGTGACCAGATGGCTGTACATGTACCACTTTCCAATGAAGCTCAGATGGAAGCACGTGTTCTCATGTTATCAACTAGAAATCTGTTGCTCCCTGCAAGCGGTAAATTGGCAATGGCGACCAATCAGGATATTGTTCTTGGTAACTATTACTTAACCGTTTTAAAAGATAAGGAACCGGAAGACATACAGAAATTAAGATACTTCAGCTCTTCTGATGAAGTTCTACTTGCTTATGAGCAGGAAGACTATTTAAAAAACCAGAAAGGTCAGATTGAAGATAAGGTTGATCTAGATCTATATACTTGGATCAATATTCTCATTGATGGGTTGATTATAACTACAACTATTGGTCGTGTCATCTTTAATCAGATTCTTCCACCAGAACTTTCTTTTAAAAATTACACTTTTACAAAAGGTAAGCTGAATGACCTTTCGATGGAATGCTATGAAACTATCGGGCAAGCTAGAACAGCAATATTTCTTGATGATATAAAAGACCTTGGTTTCAAATATGCAACTAAGGCTGGTATTACATTTAGTTCCAGTGATGTTATCTCACCAAAAGATAAGAATAAATATATTGCAAAAACAGAAAAAGAAGTTGCTAAGATCATTGAAAGCTATATGAATGGTGAGATTACTGAAACAGAGCGATATAACCGTGTTATTGATAAATGGAAATTGACTACTGAAAAAGTTACCGATCTTCTGATGAAGGAATTGGAAGCTGATCAGGGTGGTTTTAATTCGATTAATATGATGTATCTTTCTGGTGCTCGTGGTGGTAAAGACCAGATCAAACAGCTGGGAGCTCTTCGTGGATTGATGGATAAACCATCACGTGGTTCTTCCGACAGTGTTGCCGAAGTTATTGAGACTCCGATTAAATCTAACTTTAAAGAAGGGCTTACGGTTCTTGAATACTTTATCTCTACTCATGGTGCCCGTAAGGGTCTGGCTGATACGGCACTCAAAACTGCCGACGCAGGTTATCTGACGAGGCGTCTTGTAGACGTTGCTCAGAATGCTGTGATCACGAGTGAAGATTGCGGAACTATCGAAGGTATCACGGTCAGCGCACTTAAAGAGGGATTGGAAACCGTAGAACCTCTCGTTGAGAGAATCAAAGGTAGAACAACTGCTACAGACATAATCGATCCTGTTACCGATAAAATAATCGTATATGCAAATTCTGAGATCTCAAATGATATGGCACAGACCATCCAAAATCACGGCATCAATTCTGTCAGGATCAGATCCGTTTTGACCTGTGACAATGAAAATGGAATTTGTGCAAAATGTTACGGTAGAAACCTGGGGAACAACAAACCTTCCACCATTGGAGAACCTGTTGGTGTTATCGCTGCCCAAAGTATTGGCGAACCTGGAACTCAGCTTACTCTGCGTACCTTCCATATTGGTGGTACCACAAGTACAGATGTGGATCTGGCAGAAGTAGCTGCAAATACTGACGGTATAATAAAATTTGAAAAGATGAACACGGTGATTAATCGATCTGACGAACTTATTTCCAGTGGTTATTTCGGTAAGATCAAAATAGTTAGCGAAGAAGATGGTTCTGAATTGGAAATATTTAAAGTGGAATATGCTGCTACTATCTTTGTACAGGATGGTCAAAAAGTTGTTAAGAATACAAAGTTATTCAGCTGGGACCATTATAATAATCCGCTTATCGCTCCAGCCAAAGGTGAACTTAAATTCGAGCATTTTGTGAAAGATATTACCTACAAAGAGGAGTTTAATGAGCTAACCGGCTCGAAAGAGATCACAATTATTGAATCAAAAGATCGTAAACTACAAGCTCAGTTCAAGATCATTCCTAAAAAAGGTAAACAAATACTTGTACCTATCCAATCTGGTTTAATGGTTGAAGCAGAAAATGGTATTTATGTATATCCGGGTGATGTACTCGGAAAATCATCCCGTATTACTGTAAAACAGAGTGATATTACTGGTGGGTTACCTCGAGTTCAAGACCTTTTTGAAGCTCGTGTACCAAAAGAGAAAGCTGTTCTCTCTGAAATCGCCGGATTAGTCTCGATTGGAGATCTTTCAAAATCCGGTCGTGTAATTTATATCAATGCTGGAGAAGAGACAGAAAAGAAATATATCATCCCACCCGGAAAGAGGATCATCGTGCATGAAGGTGATAACGTTGAAAGTGGGGACGCTTTATCAAGCGGTCCGCTTGATCCTCACGATATTCTTGCAGCAAAAGGTATCACAGCGGCACAGATGCTGATTGTGAATGAGATCCAGGAAGTTTATAGAAAACAAGGTGTAAAAATTGATGATAAACACATTGGTGTAATTATTCGTCAAATGTTTAAAAAAGTTAAAATACTAAATCCGGGACACACCATGTTCCTGGAAGGTGAAATTGTAGCTAGAAATCAAGTTAATGGAGAGAACAAGCGTATTGAAGAAGAGGGTGGCGAAGGAGCCACCTTTGAGCAACTCCTTCTGGGTATTACAAAAGCTTCGCTTTTAACAGAAAGCTGGCTTTCTGCAGCTTCGTTCCAGGAGACCACAAAAGTTCTTACACAATCTTCTATTGAAGGTAGAGTAGATAATCTTGAAGGTCTTAAAGAAAGTATTATCATCGGTCATAGAATTCCGATAGGTACAGGAACTAAGTTCTATAATAGCCAGGTGAAAAAAGCTATTGATGAAGGTAAATCAATTACCGAGATCATTCAAGAGTTTGCTCATCAGAAAAAAGAAGAAGCGCTTGAAGATATCCTTGATTTCTAATAAATAAAACGGAGGAAATAGTGCCAACAATTAATCAGTTGATACGAAAAGGCAGAAAGAAGATCGAGAAGAAAAAGCAAAATAGAGCTCTCGGTTCCTGCCCTCAGAGAAGAGGTGTGTGTACAAGAGTTTACACAACCACACCAAAAAAGCCGAACTCAGCTCTTCGTAAAGTTGCCAGAGTACGTCTTACAAATGGAGCAGAAGTAACAGTTTATATTCCTGGAGAAGGTCACAACCTGCAGGAACACAGTATCGTTCTCGTTCGTGGTGGAAGAGTAAAAGACCTGCCTGGTGTTAGATATCATATAGTACGTGGCGCACTTGATACAGCAGGGGTTGATGGTCGAGTTCACTCTCGTTCGAAATATGGAACGAAGCGACCTAAGAATTAGGAGGATGTAGATGTCAAGAAGACGAAAAGCAATTGAAAGAGAGATATATCCTGATCCGAAATATAAAAGTATTGTTTTAAGTAAATTCATCAATGCTGTTATGAAAGAAGGGAAAAAGAGTCTGGCAGAAAAGATAGTTTACGGTGCCTTAGAAATTATTGAAGAGAAGACAGGCGAACCTGCCCTGGACGTATTCACTACTTCAGTTGATAATGTTAGACCACTTATTAAAGTTGTATCACGCCGTATTGGTGGTTCAAATTACCAGGTTCCTACAGAAGTAACTAAAAAGAATGCCCAGGCAATGGCCTATAGATGGATCATTTCTTTCTCCAGACAACGAGCTGAGAAAACCATGGTTGAACGCCTCGCTGGTGAACTCCTGGCTGCTTATAAAAAAGAGGGTGCCAGTATAAAACGCCGTGAAGATGTTCATAAAATGGCGGAAGCTAATAAAGCATTTGCTCACTTTAGAGTTTAAATAAACCTTGCCTTATGTCAAAGAACAGAGATTTATCTGAGATACGTAATATTGGCATAATGGCTCATATTGATGCCGGTAAAACTACAACAACCGAAAGGATATTGTTTTATACCGGCATCATTCATAGAATGGGTGAAGTTCATGATGGAAATGCCGTAATGGACTGGATGGCACAGGAAAAAGAACGTGGCATCACAATCACCTCAGCCGTTACTACCTGCTTTTGGAAAAAGAAACAGATAAATATTATCGATACGCCGGGTCACGTTGATTTTACTGCTGAAGTTGAACGCTCTTTAAGAATCTTAGATGGAGCAATAGGCATATTCTGCGCAGTAGGCGGTGTAGAACCGCAATCAGAAACAGTCTGGCATCAAGCAGATAGATATAATATTCCACGCCTGGCATTCATCAATAAAATGGACAGATCGGGTGCAGATTTTGAACACGTTATCGATATGATCCATGACCGTCTTACAAAAAATGCTTTGGCTGTTCAACTGCCAATTGGTCAGGAAGACAATTTTGAAGGTATCATCGATCTGATCAGTATGAAAGCTGTCTATTACGAACCGAATACAATGGGGTTAAAATATCATACTCAGCAGATCCCAGACGAATTATTGGAAAATGCTACCAAGATACGAAACCAGCTTTTGGAACATCTCACAGAATACGATGATAGTTTAATGGAAAAATATCTTGAGGGCGAAGAGATAACGGAACAGGAGATCATTACAGCTATCCGTACAGGTGTAATTGATCATCAATTTGTTCCTGTCTTATGCGGTTCTTCTCTTAAGAATAAAGGTGTACAGCTTCTACTGGATGCTATCAATAATTTTCTGCCATCCCCCTTGGAAGTTCCTCCTGCAATTGGTACAAAACCAAACAGTTCTGTTGAAGTTCTTGTTTCACCGGATCCCAAAAAACCTTTTTCTGCCTTAGCTTTCAAAGTCCAGGTTGATAAATTTGTAGGAAAACTTATCTATATCAGAATCTATTCTGGGACAATAAAAAGGGGCGATTCACTGGTCAATCAATCAACCGGCAAAAAAGAACGTATCTCTCGCGTATTGCAGATTCATTCTAACAAGAAGAAAGATATCTTTGAATTGGAAGCAGGTGATATTGCAGCACTGGTAGGTCCTAAAGAAATCAAAACCGGTGATACTCTCACTTCTGATGATCTGGATCTACTCCTCGCGCCGATCACCTTTCCCGATTCGGTCATTGCCATTGCTATTGAACCCAAAACAAAAGCAGATAAAGATAATCTGGATATCTCTTTAAAAAAGTTGGAAGAGGAAGATCCAACCTTTAGAGTTTCCCAGCACAAAGATACAGGTCAAACACTTATTTCCGGTATGGGAGAACTGCATCTTGAGATTATTATCGACAGGCTCAAACGTGAATTTAACGTACATGCAAACGTAGGGAATCCACAAGTTGCCTATCGTGAGACGATTACCAATGGAGTGATATCCAGCGGCGAATTTATCCGAGAGATGAATGGTAAAGGTCATTATGCTGTTGTCAAATTAAAACTATCTCCACTTAAGTATGATGAACTTAAACTCGGAGAAAAGAATAGATTCATAAATTCAATTGATCAGGAAGTTATTCCCAAAGAGTTCTGGAAAGCAATTCAAAGCAGTTCTTTGAATGCATGTTTGGATGGTCCTTTGATGAGCAGCCCGATAGAACGTGTTAGGATCGAGCTAATAGGTGGAAAATTTAATGAAGTTGATTCTAACGAAACTGCTTTCAGCATTGCTTCTTCTATTGCTGTAAATAATGGTCTCAGAAAAGCTAAAGCTGTTATTATGGAACCGATCATGCTGATCAGTGTTATCTCTCCTGAAGATTTTGTGGGAGAAGTAATTGGAGACATCAACGCTAAGCGCGGCAGGATCGAGCATATTAGGAATGCTAACCAGAAACAGGAGATCACAGCCCATGTTCCCATGAGCGAACTTTTCGGATATTCTACCAGATTACGATCTATTTCCCAGGGCAGAGCTGTTTATACAATGGAGTATCTCAAGCATGAGAAAACCCCTCTTAATATTCAAGAAAAAATACTAAAAAAAGTTAGAGGATTCTAATAATATTATCATTCCACAGTTTTTTTCTAATGGTTCATTCTCCTAAGAGTGAACCTCTTATTATATAGGAGCGAAATTGAGAACCTGGACGATTCGGGAATTATTAGATCGGCTTATTACACAATTTGAGAACAATAAAATTAGCAGTCCAAAACAGAATGCTGAGACCATCATCTCCCATATCCTGAAAATGAAACGACTCGATATTTATCTTCAGCTTGAAAATGAGATCTCAGAAACTGAACTAAATTCAATTTTAGTGATAACTGAGCGTAGGAAAAAATGCGAGCCTCTCCAATATATCCTCGGAGAAACAGAATTTTATGGTTATAAGATCAAAGTCAATAAGAGCGTCTTGATCCCGCGTCCCGAAACAGAATTGCTGGTAGAAAAGATCATTAAAGAAGAAAATAATGTAAATAGTATTCTGGAGATTGGTACCGGTTCGGGTGCAATTGTAATTGCCCTGAAAAAACATTTCCAAAATTCTATTGTTCTTGCATCTGATGTTTCGAAAGATGCGTTGAAAACTGCCGCAGAAAATGCGGTACTAAATAGTGTCCAATTAGAATTCGTAAAATCTGATATTTTCGAAAATATTGCTGGCAGGTTTGATCTTATCATCTCCAATCCTCCCTATATCTCACCGGACGAATATGAACAACTTCCAATAGAAATTAGAGATCATGAGCCAAAATCTGCGCTTCAAGCAGAGAATAATGGTCTATACTATTATGAAAAAATATTGCAGAATGCAAAAGGACATTTGACTAAATCGGGTAAAATATATTTTGAAATAGGATATGATCAGGCTGAAAAGATAGCTGATATTGCTAAAGAAAACGGATTTAGTAAGATCAAGGTTTTCAAAGATCTGAATGGTTTTGATCGGATCATGAGAATTATTTAAAAATTGCTACAGCAAGAAAATACTTGCAATATTTTAGGCTGAGTTTATCTTAGCACTTGAAAGTTGTTAATAAGTAAAGTTTTGAGTATAATTATAAACCATCTGTGGTTTAATTTGAGTCTCATAACTTGGAAATAGGTAAAGTTCTTATGACTAAAATAAACCAGATATTAACGAAATGGTTAACAGGTACAGTCTCTTCGACTTCCTATTTGAAAGGAATGGGTTTGAGCAATGATCTGCTTCATCGTTATGTAAAAAGTGAGTGGATCGAACACATAGGATATGGCGCCTATAAAAAGAAATTTGACACAATAGAGTGGCAGGGAGCACTTTATTGCCTGCAAACTCAGATGAATCTGAGTGCTCACCCAGGAGGAAAAACCGCACTTGAGTTACATGGTTTAACGCATTATATACCATTCAAACCCAAGATAGATTTATTTGGTGCAAGTAAAGAAAGATTACCAACTTGGTTCACGAAAAAAAAATGGAGAAAGACGTTACATTATTACTCTTTTAATCTTTTTACAATAGATTTGAAGAAATTTTTAGTTTCGTTTGATCATAAGAATTTCTCAATAGCTATATCTTCTCCCGAATTAGCTGTATTTGAATTATTGTCTCATATACCACAAAAACAAGGTTTTAAAGAAGCAATAAAAATATTTGATAATTTAACCACGTTGCGAAGCGATTTAGTTCAAACGCTGTTAGAAAATTGCAATTCAATAAAAGTAAAACGACTTTTTCTATATCTGGCAGAAAATAGTGATCATTTCTGGTTTAAAGATATCAATGTAAAATCGGTGAATTTGGGAAAGGGAAAACGTGTTATAGACGTAAATGGAAAACTTGATAAGAAGTATAATATAACCGTTCCCAAAACTAATGCATATGATACAGAGCCAATATTTTAAACAAGCAAACCTATTATTGAGAATTCTCCCCTTTTTAGCTGGAGAATCGGATTTTGCTTTAAAAGGTGGAACTGCCATAAATTTCTTTGTCCGCGATTTTCCACGGCTGTCCGTTGATATTGACATAACATATCTTCCTATAAATGATAGAAATACTGCCCTTCAAGAAATCTCGTTAATGTTGCTCAGATATTCAACTTATATTCAAAAGATTTTCCCAAATTCTAAGGTTACCGAAAAAAAGTTTAAAGATAGCAATCTGATCAATGGTTTAATTGTTGTTAATGATAATACAACTATTAAGATTGAGCCAAATCTTATAATTCGTGGTAGTGTTTTCCCCACCCAGAATCTATCTCTTACTGCTAAAGCAAAAGAGATATTCCAGAAAGATGTAAAAGTTCAAATCCTCTCTAATGCAGATCTTTATGCTGGGAAAATATGTGCAGCATTAGACAGACAGCATCCTCGTGATTTATTCGACATTACAAAGTTACTTGAAAATGAAGGAATAACTGAATCAATTCGGAAAGCTTTTATCGTTTATCTATTAAGCCATCCTCGTCCAATAGTTGAATTACTGAATCCAAATAAAATTGATATTTCCAAAATGTTTGAAACTGAATTTTTAGGGATGACTGACGAAGAAATTACTCTAAAGACCTTACTTGATTCAAGAGATCAACTTATCAAAAGTATTAATTTTTCATTATTAAATAATGAGAAGTTATTTATAATTTCTTTTAAAAACAAAAAACCTGAATGGGATTTATTGGGTTTAGAGGACATAGAAAACCTTCCGGCAATTCGTTGGAAACAATATAACTTAGCAAAAATGCAAGAGCAGAAACATAAAATTGCACTTGATAAATTATGTAATTTTTTAAAAGTAGACTAAAAGGATAAAGCATGGATAAATTTGTAATAAACGGCGGCAAGAAATTAACAGGTGATGTTAAAATAAGCGGTGCTAAGAATGCCATTCTTCCTATCATGACTGCAGCACTATTAGCAAAAGGAAAATCAATTTTTCATAACGTTCCCCATTTGAATGATATTAAAATGATGGCACATGTCTTAAGGGTTTTAGGAGCTCGAGTAGAATATGAAAATGAAACATTGAGTATCGATACAACTTATGCCGATTATTATGAAGCACCTTACGAATTGGTAAGTAAAATGCGCGCATCGATCTATGTATTGGGTCCACTTCTGGCAAGATGCGGTAAGGCAAGAGTTTCTTTTCCTGGCGGATGTGCAATTGGAACGCGTCCTGTAGATCTTCATTTGAAGGTTATGGAAGCACTTGGTGCTAAGATCGAAATAGAACATGGCTACATAAATGCCACCTGTGAGAACCTGAAGGGAGCCAAGATCAGGTTTGAAAAAGTAAGTGTGGGAGCTACAGCAAATGCCATTATGGCTGCAGTGCTTGCCAGTGGCATTACAAATTTGTACAATGTAGCAAAAGAGCCTGAGATCGGAAGTCTGATCGATTGTTTAATATTAATGGGTGCTAAGATAAAGGGAAAAGATACAAGCCACCTAAAGATCACCGGAGTTAAAGAACTGCAACCCATAGAAACAGAAATGATGCCCGACAGAATTGAAGCTGGTACTTTTCTGATTGCAGGTGCTATAACAGGAAGCAGAATTTCAATCTCAAATTGTGTTCCAGAACATATCCAATCACTTTCAGATAGATTGATCCAGACTGGTTGTAAGTTGAATATAGGTAAAAGAAAAGTGGAGATCATTCCTCCTTCTAAAATACTTCCGGTTAACATTGTTACCTATCCCTATCCGGATTTTCCTACTGATCTGCAGGCCCAGTTTATGGCTTTAATGACTCTATCTGAAGGAGAATCAAGAATTGAGGATACGATATTTCCTGATAGATTGATGCACGTTGCTGAACTTAACAGATTGGATGCCGACATATCGCTCGAAAAACATGTAGCAGTTGTAAGCGGTGTGAATTCTTTAAGCGGTGCAATGGTGATGGCAACAGATCTAAGAGCAAGTGCTGCCTTAGTGCTTGCCGGACTCGCTGCAGAAGGTGAAACAACCATTTCCAGGATCTATCACATCGATAGAGGCTATGACAAGATAGAGGTTAAACTGCAAAAGCTTGGTGCAGATATCGTTAGAATTAAAGGTTAAAAATATTAATGAACATAAAATAAAGGTCATTGAATTATGAAAAAAGAAAAAATAGTCGTTGGAATGTCAGGTGGAATTGATTCCTCTGTGTCGCTAATTCTTTTGAAAAAACAAGGTTTTGAACCTATTGGAGTTTCTTTAAAATTACCGGTTTGGGAAAATCCACAAAATCTTTTAAGAGAAAATGTCTGCTGTACAAAAGAATCATTGGAGACTGCAAAAGAGATTTGCGATAATTTGAATGTACCTTATTTCGTTTATAATGTTCAGGAAGATTTCCAGAAAGAAGTCATTGATTATTTTATTGGTGAGTACAAAAATGAGAGAACTCCTAATCCCTGCATAATCTGTAATAGATATTTAAAATTTAAGAAATTGTTTGATTTTGCCAAAAAAGAAAAAATAAATAAAATCGCTACCGGTCATTATGCAATTACCAACGAAAATCCCAATTCAAAACAGTTTGAACTTTTCAAAGCCAAAGATAGCAACAAAGATCAGTCATATTATCTGGCTTTCTTAAAGAAAGAATGGCTGCAAAATATTGTTTTTCCTCTTGGGAAGTTGCTGAAAACCGAAACATATCAAATAGCAGAGCAGAATGGTTTAGACCAACTATTGTGCAAAAAAGAAAGCCAGGATTTCTGCTTTGTTGATGGTAAATCTCTCAAACCGTTTTTGGAAGAAAAAGTAGGAATTCAAAAAGGAAAGATCATCCACGAAAATGGAAAAGTATTAGGTGAACATAATGGAATACATTTTTATACGATCGGTCAAAGGAAAGGTTTACATACTTCCTTGAATACACCATTATACGTTTCAAAATTGGATAAAAAAAATAGTATCGTATTCGTTACTGATAACCCTGATGGTCTATTATCACAAAATTTATCTGTGGCAAATATGAACTGGTTAATAGACTTCTCATCGGAAGATTTATCTGATATTCAGGTTCAGGTAAGGTACAATAGTTATCCGCTTCCTGTTGATGAATTTAATATTGTAGAAGATGATATGAAAGTAACTTTGAAAGAGCCACACAGAGCTATAACTCCCGGTCAATCAGCAGTATTTTATAAAGACGATAAAGTGCTGGGTGGTGGAATAATAATTAAATAAAAAATTGCCTACTGATTATCAACCAAACTTGGCAATCGAAGTATATGTCACTAAGCTGAAGTGTGGGTACTTGATTTCAGGTAATAATAAGTGAAGGAAAATATTAATGAAAAAAATCCATTTGATTGTGGGTGCCAGACCAAACTTTATGAAGATGGCTCCTCTTTACAAAGAATTTGCCAAATTTCCAAAAGAATTTGAGATCAAATTAATCCATACTGGACAGCACTACGACGAACGCATGAGCAAGTTTTTCTTTGATGATCTGCAGATGCCCAAACCAGATGAATACTTGGAAGTAGGCTCTGGAACACATGGAAAGCAGACAGCAAAAATAATGGAAAGATATGAAGAAGTTCTATTAAAAGATAAACCCGATCTGGTAATAGTTGCCGGTGATGTGAACAGTACTTCCGCCTGCGCAATTGATGCTGTTAAACTTCATATTCCGGTTGCACATTTAGAAGCCGGCTTGCGGAGCTTTGCCCGATCTATGCCGGAAGAGATCAACCGTATTCTTACCGATGCCATCTCCGATTACTTGCTAACACCCTCTCCTGATGGAGATGAAAATCTACTGGCTGAAGGTGTTCCAGAAGAGAAGATATTCTTCGTGGGAAACATCATGATCGATTCGCTGATGCAGTACCAGGATAGAGCAAAAGGATCTGATATTCTGGAGAGAATTGGCATCAGAAACGATTACGCACTTATAACACTACATCGTCCTTCCAATGTTGATAATAAAAAGGGACTTCTCACGATCCTGAATGCTTTTGAAGAAATTTCAAAATCAATCAATCTCATCTTCCCCATTCATCCCCGCACAACCAAACAGATACAAGCTTTTGATTTGGAAGAAAAGGTAAAAAAGATGAAAAATCTGCATCTCATCCCTCCCGTGGGTTATTACGATTTTCTAAAACTGCAGATGGATGCTAAATTTATTCTTACCGATTCAGGTGGAATTCAGGAAGAGTCTACTTATTTTGGAGTTCCCTGTCTAACCCTGCGTCCAAATACAGAAAGACCGATTACTATTACCCAAGGAACAAATACTTTAGTAAAGTTAAATACAGATGATATTATAAATGAAGCAAAGATAATTTTGACTGGCAATATTAAAAAGGGTAGCATCCCCAAATACTGGGATGGCAAAACTGCCGAAAGAATTGTTAAAATATTCAAAGATAATTAATTATGAAAAGACCTGCATTTATTCCGGTTGCATCCGATTTCCTAAGCGAAAAAGAACTTGAGAAGATCATCATTGCTAACTTTGCAGAATTGATCAAGTATGGTGGAAAGCGAATTGAAAAAACTGACATTCTGGAAGCTGAAAAAATATATTATTTTATTGTTACCGGCGGTACTGAAGCACAGGTGCTTGATCTGCAGAAAATTAGAGATCAACAATTCCAAAATGAAGAGATCGTACTACTGGCTTATGCCAGTAATAATTCTCTCGCTGCCAGTATGGAACTTCTGGCACGCTTTAACCAGATTGGTAAAAAAGGTAGAATAATTTATCTCCCAGATTCTGAGAATCTGAAAACAGCATCTGCAAATATCCAAAATTTAAATGGGAAAGGACAACTTGCCGGCAGCAGGATCGGTGAAGTAGGCACACCTTCAGACTGGCTGGTTGCCAGCAGTCCATCTGCTGAAACAGTTAAGGAAAACTGGGGCGCTGATGTAATTCCTGTTAAGATGACAGAGCTCAAACAACTTTTTTCGGAAATCACTGATGAAGATTGTCAGGAAAATTTCAATGAACTCACCAACAACTCACAAGAGATAGTTGAGCCAACAAATAAAGATATTATGAATAATATCAAAGTGTATATAGCAATGAAAAAACTTGTTG
>DAOUTP010000172.1 GCA_030626645.1 Candidatus Cloacimonadota bacterium | reverse complement strand
AGAAAATAAAAGACCTTTCCCCGAGCTTGTGTCATCCTGAGTTTATCGAAGGAAAAGGGGGGAAATATAGTGTTGTTTGGAACGGAACAGATGATAACAATAGTCCCGTTTCTAGCGGAGTCTATCTATACAAATTAAAAGCAGGAGATATTGAAGTATCAAAGAAAATGTTATTGATTAAATAGAAACTTCCGCCCAAATTGATAGGCGGATAAACCTGTTTGCGCAAAAGGGGAAAGCAGAATTGCTTTCCCCTTTTGCTTTAGAAGAAAAAAAAGCTTGCGCTATATACCGCAATTGGAATATACTGCACTCAGTATTTAGTAAGGAAAGAAATATGGGATGCTGTTGTTCAAATAAAGAAAATACAGAGAGAGCCAAAAAGCTGGAGTTCGGTTTTATTGATTGGATCAAAACGCTTATTTCATGGACACGATCTTATCATAAAACTTATGATGTTGAACCCGGCTTGTATTTTACCGGAGAAAGTTACGAGATCAATTCACCCTTGCTGGTCACCTGCAATTATCATATGACGGTATTTTTATTGTGGAGAGTCCTGAAAGGCAGAAACGTCAGGATTCTGGTGATCGATACCAAGGGGATCAACGTTTGGTGTTCATCCGGGAAGGGACAATTTTCTGCCAGCGAGATCATTAAACAACTTGCAAAGTATGAAACAAAAGACTTAACTGAGAATGACAAACTGGAAATTATCCTGCCAAAACTTTCTTTGTCCGGCATCAGACTCTCGGAGCTAAGAAAAGCTAATATTTCTCCCATAATAGGACCGATCTACGCTCAAGAACTTCCAGAATATTTGGATAATAAAATTGTAGATTGCGATGATGATCATTACAAATTTAATTTACGGAACCGGCTTTTCACTTTGCTTCCTTCTTTTATTCAGTTCACAAAATATATCGCCATCGTAACAGCAGTATTGTTTATAATACACTTAATTTTAAAGACTGAATTTTGGTGGCAGATCCTACCGGTTTCACTTTCCATTCCGATACTGTATATCACGTTGTTTCCGATCTTACCTTCCAAGAATTTCAGTTTGAAAGGCATGGTTTTATTTGTTTTTCAGATTTTAATTCTCGCTTTGATCTTTGGCAGCAGATTAGCAGAATTCTCAGGGTTCATTATTGCCTTTCACCTGTTATTTTATCTGGGAACGAATATTTTCTTTGGCTTGTATTATACCGGAAATAGCGGAGTCAGCAATTATTCATTGGTCAAAAAGGAGATTATCACATTTCTACCGGTTACTTTTCTTTTGTATCTCGCAGCTTTGATAATGATAATTTTACAGGGAGTTTTAAGATGATGAATATTATATTGAGCAAATGTACGGGTTGCGGGATCTGTAAAAAAGTATGCCCGCCTGGAGTGATTGCTATTATCGCTAAAAAAGCTGTATTAACTGATTATAAATCCTGCCTGGAATGCGGGGCCTGTGAGCTGAATTGTGAATTTGAGGCAATTGAAGTAACTAAAGGTACAGGTTGTTTCGTGGCAATAATAAAAGAAGATATTCTAAAGATCACCCCAAAGGGTACCGGCTGCGGATGCAGCGAAGGATGCTGCTAATGGAAATTGAAGAAAAATATGAAAATCTGTCAGCCTTATTTAAGCTCCTGGCAAATCCGATCCGCTTAAAAATTCTGGAGCAATTATCTATGAACTGCCATCTGGATGATTCACAAAAATGTTGTGTGAATGACATCAAAATATCCGTTGATCTACCGCAACCCTATGTTTCCAAACACCTTAAAATCCTGAAAGAGAGCAAAATCCTGGAATTTGAGAGAGATGGTAATAAGCTGTATTATAAGTTCAAAGATGATAACATATTGCTAGATTTGAAGGAATTTTTGAATAGATTCAATTGCTGCCGGCATATTTAGTCCAAACATTCGGATAAGTTAATAGCTCTTTTGGGGGAGGTGAATTCTATTGAATAGATGCACGTATTCAAAAAAACTTATATTAAAAGCTCCGAGAGCTCGGAGCTTTTAATTGATAAATACTTTCGGGAAGCTCAATGAACTATTGCTATTTCATCAGGATCATCTTCTTTGTTTTTTCGAAATTACCGGCTTTCAGTTTGTAGAAATAGATTCCTGAGGAAACTACCAAACCGTTGTCATCTGAACCGTTCCAAACCACCGAATGCTGGCCGGCAGAAAGATGTTCTCTTATAAGTTGTTTAACTTTCTGTCCTTTCAAATTATAGATTATCAGTTCCGTGTCCTCCGTGAACTCCGTGGTTAATGAGAATGAGATAGTGGTGGACGGATTGAAGGGGTTAGGGTAGTTACTGATCGATTCATTTTTTACGATCGGGTCATCTGTAGATACGATATTTTCCACATTGATCTCAAAATCATCTATATACATACCATCCTGTATTACATAAGTATCACTATAAAAACGGAACCGGATCTGTACATAAGGATATTCCAGGTAATCATTCAAAGAATATGAAACCTGGGTCCATGAAGTTTGTGAACCCGTGAAGCTGGCTAATTCATCCCAGTTCATACTATCTGTACTCACTTCCAAATACATAAAATCATAATTATTTTCAATTGCATATTTAGTCCAGAAACTCACTTCTGCATCGTCGTAACCGGTCAGATCGATACTTACCAATCTGGTTTCGATGTCCAAATTGCTGGTATAATTTTCAACTGGGCTTTCCGTAAGGGAATGCGTAGCCGAAAAGGATTGATTTTCGGTAAGTCCCCAACTTCCTTCAAAAGTCCAGTATGGTGCACCAGATTCAAAATCATCAGCAAATGGAAGCGAAATTGGCGGCATGGGAGTAACAGTTACTGTATTGGATGGAATGGACTCTTCGCCACTTGTGGCATAAATTGCAGTTACATAATAGGAATATTCCTGACCGTTCGTAAGTCCGGTGTCTTCATAAGAAAGGTCTGTAATTGTAGATATTGGTTCTTCTCCTTCATCCCGATAGATATTGTATTCACTTGCTTCCAACACTTCATCCCAGTAAAGTGATACCAAAGAATCGCCGGCAACTGCTGTAAGATTTTCCGGAGGTAGCAGCATATTGGCCATTGTTACTACAGATGACAGTGTGGCTTTAGTAAAGGTGGAAAGCATTTCAAAGCTATTGACGCTGGGGCCAATCAAGTCATTTGAGGTGTGGATGTAGGGGCTGTAGTTCTCGCTGTCTTCAAAGGGGAAGATTCCCATGAAGCCATGATTGTTAAAAGATGTATGATCACTGTCGCCACCTGTCAGTGCTCCTGGTTCGATAAGAAAATCGGGCAGGTAAACAGCACAAACCTGCTCATAAAACTCAGCCAGTGGTGCAGCAAATGGAGGTGCTATCATATCGGTATGGATTATGTCTCCGGGGTAGAGATAACCGGCCATATCAATATTGAAATAACCCAGGATATCCATGTCGGTGTCATCGGCCATTGAGGCATATTCCTCGCTGCCATGAAGACCGTATTCTTCACCGGAAAAGGTGCAGAAAATAATTGTTCTGTCAAATTCGTACTGACTTAAGATGCGTGCAATTTCCAATATGCCAGCTGTTCCGGTTGCATTGTCATCTGCACCGGGAGCATCCCCAGAGTATGAATAGCTGTCGTAATGAGAGCCCAATACTACATATTGCTCAGGATAGAGTATTCCTTCCAAAGTTGCGATCACATTTTCGCTGGAATTTGGTCCGCCATAGGGAATATATTGTGTTTCCACGCTAATTCCATAACTGTCAAATTTATTATATATCCAATTCTGAGCATCGAGTGAACCCTGCGTGTACCAATTCCTGGTGCCAAGATCCTCTAGCGTTTGCACAGTGGTATTCAATTCGGTTTCATCTACGTAACCCAAAAGTTCAGTTACAAATGGATCTTCTTCAAATCTCATACTTCTCAAAAAATCGTTCGGTTTCGGTAGTTTCGCTTTAATATTGCTGATCCTCACCACTCCATTATGGATGATCGGAACCACTTTATTTCTATCTTCATCCGCAGCTCTGATGATCATGAATTCATCTCTGAGTAACAGAATTTCGGCAAATTCATCGATCTGTATTATGTATTCACTACTATTTCCTTCATCGAGCCAGAGCAGAAAATAATTTTCTCCTCTTTCCCAGCAATTTGTGGTGATCAGTTCACAATCGTAAGCTTCCCGGTTTTCAGTGGTTGCTATCAGGAAATCAGCATGAATATAGTTTACAGTGAGAGCATCCTGATCAAAATATCCTTTTGCTTCAGTGGCATTTTTAGTTTCGATCAAAATCAGGTCCGCAGCAAAAAGCGGTAAAACAAATGCCAGT
>DAOUTP010000187.1 GCA_030626645.1 Candidatus Cloacimonadota bacterium | reverse complement strand
TTCTCCTTCCGTCCATGATTTTAGTTTCATTGTTCTGCTGCCGCGTCTGCCATGAACTATCATTTGTGAAGTTGAGATCATGTTCTCAGCGTACATATTATCATCTATTTGCTTCAGTATTTCATTTCCATCCGGGTATTCTGCGAATAAAAAGAAGGTTGAGACTAAGATTAAGATCAAGATTAAATTTAATTTTCTCATGTTTCCAACTCCTTGAATAATTGTGCTGTATTTCTTTTATAAATGCCAATGCCGGAAAAGACAGCTCCAATAACAGAAGCAATAACTCCCGGGATAAAACCAATGTAATAACTTACAGGAGTTACTTGTGCTTGCATTGTGGCACCCATGATCATATTTGCATCCTTCATCATTGAGCCTATGTCGAGTCCATTGTATTGGAGAAGAAATGAAAATCCAAGCCCGATAGCAGTACCGATGATCGTGGCAGCAATTCCAATAAGAAAAGATTCCAGTATCAGCGAGCGGTAGATGTGTCCTTTGCTCTCTCCAATTGCCAGTCGCACACCGATCTCTCCATAGCGCCTGATCCCGTTCATCAAACCGGAATTCCATAATACCAGAGACATAATGAAAATGAATACGAAAATGAACATCCCCAATCTTTCATCCATGGTATTTATCATCATTTCCATATTAGCCTGTTTTCTTAAAGGCAGCATTATGTCGGAAAATTCATCATTTTCATCATTATATTTTGCATTAAAAACTTCAGCTATCTCAAATGTCGGGCTTTCTTTATATTGCGGTAGGAAACCAAGAATTTCGCTGGCAGAATCTTCCATGTCTAGGAACAATCGAACGTCAGAGATATCTACGATCACCGCTCCACGATCCATTGCCTGGACACCGAAACGTACCATTCCGCAAACCTTGAAATTGTTCATTGCCATTGAGCCATACATCGTACTTCCAATGATCGTTACTACATCATTGATGCTTATTCCAAGTTTTTTTGCAACTTCTTCACTTATAAGAATTTCACCTCTTTCCTGAGGCAAGGTTCCATTCGTGAGTGCTTCTTCCAGGTTTAGAAGTTCCTGTTCAAAGGAATTGGAAAACAGATCAACACCAAAGCCAATAACTTCTCCCTGGCTCAGGGTTTCTCCGTTTTCATCAGGCAGATCCAACAGACCACCAAAATAGATGCGGGGTTGCCAATGCATCTGGGGGTATTCACTTGATAGCATCTCAATTTTCTCTTTCACATTCATTAATCCCAGATCATACGGCTTTTGGTCGATCAATTCATTGTATGCTCTTGTAACAATTTTAACGTGTCCGGTTTCAAACCTGGCATTTTCCCGGATAAACATGGTTGTGAATCCCATCATCCAACTGTACATAAGAACAGTAAATATTACTCCTGTCGCGATGATCATAATGGGGAAGAGGCTTCTGGAGCGATCCCGCATGAGTCCTTTTGCTAGAAATTTTAACATAATTTTTTCCTCACTTCGTCATTTTCCCGCGCAGGGCATCTGTTGGTTTCAGTTTTGCTATCTTTCTGGTGGGAAGAAAACTGACTATTGTTGTCGTTATCAGTACTAGGATTATCGTTCCCACAACCAGTTTCCACCCGTAAACAGGATAGAGTGCATCATCCAGTCCGCTCAAGCCCCACTCCTTGGCATCGGCTCCAAGTTGCATTCCTACTTTTTCAAAATGTCTCAATAGCGGAATTCCATAAATTGCACCCATAAAAATAGCCAGAACAGCATGTAGAACACCTTCCAGGGTGAATAACTGAATTATTTTAGGACGTGTCATTCCCATAGCCATCATAGTTCCCATCTCTTTTCTGCGTCGGAAGATAGCAAGTATCTGTGTATCGAAAATTGCTATCATTGCCAGGAAAAGCAGAATTGCATACATGATCGATGATCCCACAGTCTTCATCTGGATCATATTCGTGAGATCAAGAAGTAAAAAATCCAGA
Source organism: Candidatus Cloacimonadota bacterium (assembly GCA_030626645.1). GTDB lineage: Bacteria > Cloacimonadota > Cloacimonadia > Cloacimonadales > TCS61 > Tenebribacter. The sequence continues at coordinate 1,926 of DAOUTP010000187.1, read as the reverse complement.
TCCTTGTGTTGCCAGCCGGAAAATTCTTTATTAAACATCTCATCTTTTACAGTGATGATAGTTGCTTCATCTGGTAGACCAAGCATTTCCTGCAGAATTGGTAATGATATCCATATTTGACCTTTCTCCACAGTAAGAACGGTTGTAGAGAAAACGTGTGCTACTTCTACATCACGAGCATCAAATGCTCCATTTTTATCACGCCAGCGTAAGACAATAAAATCTCCTTCTTTTATATTCAAATTGTCAGCAAATCCGGAACCAATTATACAACTTATCTCATTCTCAGAATCTTTCAGGTATTTTGTTGGAAGTTCAATCAGGATTTGATTTGGATCAATGCCTTTAAGAATAATATTTCGCATTCTGCCCTCAGGATAGATAGTGGCAGGAGTGAATAGAAGTGAAATTGCTTCACCTTCAGAGATCATAGTCTCAACTTCTTCAGGGATAGGAGCATGGCTGTCTTCCAAAGCGTATGGATCATAAGGATCGTAGGTTTCATACCAGTATTGTCCACCCGCAATATCCCAGTTTTTAATTTCACGTTCCGCATCGTCTTGCCAGCCAACATAGAAGCCCTGTAAGGCGATTATGGCGAAATAGGAAAGAGAAAGAATGAATATGTTCAGCCAGGTTCGGAATCCTGCTCCTAATATGTTTTTTAAAGCGAGTTTAAAGATCATGATCAACCTCCATTAACAATTTCGTCTTTATCTACCTTACCATCAAGAAGAGTGATCTTACGTTTTAAATAGGAAATTACTTTCGCATCATGAGTAGAGAAAATAAATGTTGTTCCCAGATCTTCGTTAATTTTTTTCATTGTTTTAAGAATATGATGTGAATTCTCGGCATCAAGATTAGCCGTTGGTTCGTCTGCCAGCACCAGATCAGGCTTCTTCACGATTGCCCTGGCAATAGCTACGCGCTGGCATTCTCCACCGGAAAGCTGGGATGGTCTGGACTTGATCTTATCAGTCAATCCAACCCAATCTAATGCATCCAATACAGCTTTCTTGCGTTCTGCTGCAGACATTTTCAAAAGAATAAGTGGAAATTCCACATTCTCGTAAACAGTGTAGACCGGGAGCAGATTATAAGTTTGGAAAATGAATCCGATATGTTCACTACGAAGGCGGGAAGATTGTTTTGCTGATAATGATTTTATGTCCTTTCCCATTACTTCTACCGACCCTTCACTTTGCACATCAAGTGATCCGATGATATTGAGCAGGGTGGTTTTCCCTGATCCACTGGGACCTACAATGCCGGTAAATTCACCTTTCGCAAATTCCAGATCGATACCTTTTAATGCAGTGAATTTCCCTCTACCTATCGGATAGTTTTTTAACATGCCATTGATTTTGATATGAGCCATAAACACTCCTTTATTCTTTCTAAAATTTTGTTTCTAACATTAATTGAATAAATTTGCTTTCTTTGTTACTATTATTAGGATTATCACTTTGATCTGAATTCCAGAAGAAATTTACATATATTGATAGATAATCATAATTACGATTGTAGGAAAAATAATAATTATAGAACTCAGATTGCCAGCTATAAGTTATTATGTTACTGATTGAATCGAACATACCAAGAGGATAGCTCATTAATAATGAACTTGCTCCGGATTTATCAGTCGGCTCCCAGAAATCCTCTTGTAGTTCAGAAAAATATTGATGTTCAAATAAACAGTAAATTCCATTTCCTATTCCGAATGTATAATCTGTTCCGATAGAGAACAAACGTGAATAATTATTATCTTCTGAATTTTCATAAACATTTAAACTTGATTCTATCCAGAACCCTAAAGTCATATCCCAGCGTAGATCAAGACCGAATTTTGTTTCGTTATCAAATGTAAGATCATCGATTTTTCTGTGATGCGCAGTAAAGCCAGCTTCACAATATTGGAAAGGA
>DAOUTP010000339.1 GCA_030626645.1 Candidatus Cloacimonadota bacterium | reverse complement strand
CACTTCGTTCAAAGCCGACTCCTTATTCATATTTCAACGCCTCCACCGGATTAGAATTAGCTGCTTTTATGGTTTGGAAGCTGACAGTAACGATTGCGATCAGGATTGATGAGATCACAGTTACTATAAAAACTTTGTAGCCCATCTCAATGCGATAAGCAAAATTCTGCAGCAATTTATTTATGATAAAATAAGCAACAGGACATGCGATAATATTGGCAATGATTACCCATTTGGTAAATTCTTTTGAGAGTATTATTACAATATTAGGAATATTAGCTCCAAGTACTTTCCTGATTCCAATCTCTTTAGTTCGTTGTTGTGTTAGGAAAGTAGAAAGTCCGAATAAGCCAAGACAGGCTATAAATATTGCCAGTCCTGTGAATAATTTTAATATCATTCCCATTTGTTGTTCAGAACTATACATAGCATCATAACGCTCATCGAAGAACCTGAATTCATGTTTCTTTTCAGGATCGAATTTAGTCATTGTTTCTTCTAAATAAGAGATTGTATTCTCTTGATCTGCAGTTTTAATTCTTACAACAAGGATTTCCAGATAATCTTTTACGAGCAGGAATAACATCGGTTCAATAGGGTTATGAAGAGGTTTGAAATGGAAATCTTTCATCACACCAACGATCTGTCCTTCCATTCCCCAAATGGAATATTGTTTACCTACCGGATCTTCAATACCCATTTGTTTTATTGCTTCTTCATTTAATAGAAAACCGAAATTTGTATCATCAGAAAATTCCTGAGAAAAACTGCGACCATCTGCCATTTCGATCTCAAATGTTTCTATGAAATTGTAATCTACAATATTATAATGTACCAGGAATGTATCTTCATCATTTTTCCCTTCCCAAACACTCCCAGATGTTGAACTCATAATATTATTTGGAAGATTAGAAGTCGCCGAAACCTGTTCCACTCCCGTATGTTTAAGGAGTTCTTTTTTCAAAGCATCAGTTTCCGTAAAACCACGAATGTTGGTGTAAACTATCTGCTCTTTTGTGAAACCGAGTTTTTTGTTTTTCATAAACTGTAATTGCTTGGAAATCATCAATGTGCTGAGGATGAGAATGATAGATAGCGTCCATTGCGTTACAACCATGATCTTTCTAAATAGCGAACCTTTTGAGCCGGAAATTTGTGAACCTTTCAGAGCAGTTACAGGCTTGAAAGATGATAGCAGAAATGCTGGATAAATTCCTGTGAGAAATCCTATGAATAAAACAAAAAGAATGAGTCCGGAAAGCATCGTAGGATTCAATAAATACATAAGAGACAATTCTTTAGCAGCAATATTATTAAATGCCGGCAGGCACAATTCCACCAAAACCAAGGCTGCTCCCAAGGCAATCAACAAAAGCAGCATCGATTCACCCAGGAATTGCCAGATCAATTGGCTGCGCTGCGAGCCTACTACTTTTCTTAAACCAACTTCTTTTGCTCGTTTTGTGTATCTGGCAGTAGATAAACTTATAAAATTAACACTTGAAATTACGATGATAAAGATGGCAATGATACCAAATAAAATAATATATCTGAAATCTCCCATCCCTCCGTAATCCGCAACTAACCCAACTGAATGAAGATAAGTATCGGTAAGAGGCTGCAAATACAATTCGGAAGTTGCTCCTTCATTCTGTTCTTTGAGATACATTTTTATTTTTTCTGACATTTGTTCACAAGAAGTGTTTTCTGCTAATTGAATGTAAGTGTGGATCGAATTACTTCCCCAATTATCGAGATTGGGATTCCTATCAATCATTATTTGAAAGGGGAGCAGAAGATCGAAATAAATGTGTGAATTTTCAGGAACATCTTCTACAATTGCTGTTACTTGCAGATCTAATCCATAAATAGAAACATGTTGTCCAACTGCTTCTTCATCACCAAAGAGTTTTGTTGCTGTTTCTTCGGTAAGAACAATTGAGTTTATTTCTGATAAAGGAGTTGAGCTTCCTTTAATGATCGGAAAACTGAACATCTCGAAAAAATCTTCATCGGCAAAGGATCCACTATTTTCGGAAAATTCTTT
>DAOUTP010000053.1 GCA_030626645.1 Candidatus Cloacimonadota bacterium | reverse complement strand
GAGATCATGCTTACTATCAAACCTGGCGAACATGGTTCTACCTTTGGTGGATTCCCGCTCGCCTGTACAGTTGCCAAAGCTGCTTTGGAAGTTATTGAAGAAGAAAATCTTACTGAACAAGCAGAAAAACTGGGTAAATTATTCCGTGAGGAATTAAGAAAGATCGATTCGCCACTTATTCAGCATGTTCGTGGGATGGGGCTTTTGAATGCAATCATTATCAAACCAAAAGACGGTATAGAAGCTTGGGATGTGTGCATTAAACTCAAAGAGAACGGTCTTCTCGCCAAACCGACACATCAGCATATTATCCGTTTTGCACCGCCACTGGTTATAACTGAAGAACAGCTTATGGAGTGCGTTGACATTATTAAAAGTACAATCTTAGAATTAAGCTAAAAAATAAATTACAGTAAAGATCTAGGTTTAATAATTTAAGCCACCCTGACTGTCGAAGACGGGGTGGCTTTATTTATAAAGTGAGGAAATATGAAGAAAATCGTTTGGACATTATTATTATTCTCTTTATTATTGGGGTGTATGAATAAAAGTGAAGATAAGTTAATTGTAGGAATAATTAAACCTTCATTGAATCATCTTCCCTTTGATTTCGGATTGGCTACAGAATTTTTAGACCGAGAAAATTATATCATTAAGAAATTTGCTTCCGGCTGGGAAACTAATGAAGCAATAATCTCCGGCAAAATTGATGTTGCAATTCTACCTTTCACCTACACATGGTTAGCTATCTCCAACGGGAAAAAAGTTAAGATCATATCTTTTTTTGAACGTGAAAGTGATGGCATAATTGCGAGACCTGAGATTAAAACACTAGATCAGCTTCAAGGCAAAAAAATTGGTGTTCTTCGAGCTTCCACTTTAGATATTTTCGCAGAACTAATGTCTGAAGATCGCAAGATAGATCTGGAATTCGTTTATTTCCGCACACCAATGGATATGGCTGCTGCTTTAAAAGTAGGTGAAGTTGACGCACTCAGCTATTATGTTCCTTCCATATTCAAGTTCAATAGCGACTATAATATTGTTCACTGGTACGGAGATGATCATCCACTTCATACCTGTTGTAATATTACTGCTACTGAAGATGCAATTGAATCTAAATCTGCTTTAATATCAGAATTTATTAAAGGATTAGAAGCTGCTACAGCGGAACTTAATAAATCCCCTGATACTGCATTTAAAGCTGTGGAAGAATTCTATAAATTATATCCACCCTATTCAAAACAATCTCTGTATAATACAAAATTCATAATGGGATTAGATGAAAAAATGAAAGAATTTGAATTGAGAGCTTTTAATAAAATGATCGAAAAAGGTTATGCTGAAAATCCGGTAACACCTGAAAATGTATATTTCGAAATTAAATAGATCGAGAATTCTGGGTGGCTTTCTCGTCCTTTTATTCTTCATTATCTTAGCTTTTTCACTTGGAATTTCAATAAACGATATTTTAGAAAGTAGAATTTCAGTTAGTTTGCTATTTAAAGATCTTGTTATATCTTTCTTACGTGTAACTATCATTGCAATTATAGCATGGTTAACCGGGATATTGGGTGGTTATATGCTGCATTACTCAGCATTAGTGAACAACCTGTTCCTGCCGATCATCAATTTCATACGCCATATTTCCCCATTCGCATGGTTACCTTTTGCCATAATTTGGTTTGGATTAGGAGAAGGTCCGGTTACATTCATTATGTTTATTACATTGTTCTTCCCTACTCTAATTGCAGCATCAGATCAATTCTCAAGTCTTCCACATGAATACCTTGATGAAGGACATGTTTTGGGAGCTTCTCAATTACAAATGTTTGTTCACATTGAACTTCCGCTTACACTTCCTGCTTTATTAAATCTATTTCGGATTATCTGGGGATTAGGTTGGACGGTAATAATCGCTGCAGAAATGCTGGGAGTTGATAGTGGAATGGGATTTAGGCTTCTGGATTTTCGTTACCTGCTGAAATATCCGGAAATGTTGATCTATTTCATTGTTATGGGTTTTACCGGCATTCTCGTCGATTCTGTTCTTAAAGTATTAATTCGATCTTATAATAAAAAACTTTTATAATAATCTGAATTGAACGATTGTAAATTGGTCTCGTCCCCAATCCCCTGATTGGGAATGCATAATATGTAAAACTCTTGGGTTTATATAAAAAAAGGTTCTGCAAAATTCCGAATTGTCATTGCGTTCCCAAAGTGGGCTTTGGGAACGAGAATCAAAAACTCTGATAGTAAATAATTTTTCTAACTTGACCAGCTTTGAAAGAATACCCAAAATGTCAGCAGAAAAAGGAATTGAAAATGGAAAAGAATATCATAGCAATAATTGCCGATGGAGAAATAGTTCATGATATTAGTAAAATCCTGAAAGATGTTGATATTATTATTGCTGCTGATGGGGGAGCAAATCTTTGCAGATCACAGCAGATCAAACCAAATTATATCATCGGTGATCTTGATTCGATCACACCGGAAAATTTGGCATTTTTCTCTGAATCAAAATTTATAGAGATTACCAAGCAGAACCACACTGACCTGCAAAAAGCTCTTAATTATGCATTAACGCAAAACCCAACCAAGATAAAAATCATTTCCGCATTCGGAAAAAGAGCTGATCATACATTAGGTAATATCCTCATCTTTCAAAATTATGATGAATCTATCCCTTTAGAGATTTATGATAACTTTGGTGTAATGAATCTCTTTACTAAAGGCAAATATGAACTTAAACTACAGCCAGGACAAACTGTATCTTTTTTCTCATTATCTCCAATTAAAGGTCTCACTCTACAAGGATTTAAATACCCGGTTACAGAAGCAGATCATGTTAACAATTTTATTGGTGTAAGCAATGTAGCACTTAAGCAAAATTGCACAATTGAGTTCCAAAAAGGGAAATTGATATCTTATATAATTACAGTATAATTTCATTTTGTGTTAAGCAAATTTCAAATGAATGAAGCAAAAGTATCATAGGAATTCTGCTTGTGCAATGAAACAAACAAAAAAAATATGTTGTTTTACTTCGCAAAGCAAATATTAAATGTTTGTTTTACATTTGACATTCGACAAATTCTATTGATATTATTATATAATAAGAAGTTAATAGATTCATTCTTCTGATAAATTAAAAAACTTGCGTTTTATTGCAGGTTAAAAAGTTTTGAAATTATAAAAAAAAAAAAACGGGAGGAGACGTGAAGAAAATTATAATATTCATGCTAATGTTACTTGTTCTAAGCAGCATTCTTTTAGCAGATGCACAAAAGGTAGCCATACTCGATTTCAGTAATAGTGATAGAGAAAGCGATTATGTTGCTAATTCATTAATGAAAAGAGATTTCTCTACGGTTTTTGAAGAATTTGAAGATATAGAGCTGATAAATATCAAAGAATCTAAGAAAATTTTTAAAGCATCCGGAATTACTAATCTTTCTTATGCCGGTACAGGAGATATTTCCAGTATGGGCAGTGAGCTTGGCGCTGATGTTGTTATTTGGGGAACTGTATCAGCAGAATCAGGATCAAGTTTCAAGATTGTTGCCAAGATCTACAGTATGAAATCTAAAGAAGTTAGCGTAACTTCCTTTAGTGTTGAGAAAAAAAGTAAGCAAAGACAACAGTCCATTTCAGATGTATTTATTCCGAAAATACGAGAACTGGTTACCGGTGAAATTGAGAAATTACTCAATATTGGAGTGCAGCATTTCAGTAGTAAGAACTATACATCGGCAGAAGAGACATTCCTAAACCTTATTGATCTCGATGCTCAGAATAGAGACGGATATTTTTACCTTGGTCTCATTAAATTTATACAAAAAGATTTTACTGCCTCTGTTGAATATTATAATACTGCTTTGGAAATTGCACCCGAAGATAAAGATATTCTTGATTTCTTAAGTAAATCATATCTAAAAATGGAAGAATTTGAACTTGCTGTTGAGACATTAGAAATGATTAATGAAATTGAAGGAAGCAAAGAACTCTGGTTACGGATTGGAAACATTTATGCAGAATTGCAATATACTGATCAGGCAAAAGATGCTTTTTTCTGTGCAATTGAATTAGATGAAAACTACTTCGAAGCATATCAAACTCTGGGTGAGATGCTTTATAATATGGAATTTTATGATGAAGCTATAAAACCACTGGAAACAGCTTCCAATGCATTTCCTGATGATGATGATCTTCAGAAGAAGCTTGCAAAATGTTACCATAAAACCGGTAAACTGGAAAGTGCTATCGAGAATTATAAGCAAATGGTTATAGATCAACCGGAAAATAAAACAGCCTATATGAATCTGGCAGGTGCTTATAGAGAAACAAATCAAAATAGTGAAGCTCTTAAGGTTTTGAACGACCTCATAATTCTTGCTCCCGATAATCCAAAAGTATATCTTCGACTAGCGGATGTATATATAGCTTTGGAAGAATTTGCTAAGGCAATACATAATGCCAATAAAGCAATTGAAATCGATGCAGAACTTTATGAGTCTTACCGTGTATTAGCTTCCATCCATCAGAAAATCGGATATAAGAAATACGAAAAGTTCCTTGAATTTGAAGAAATGTATAAAGATAAAAGTGTATATTACGGCGAAAAAGCTGATGAACTGGTTGAGCAGCGTGATAAAGTGAAAGCTGAAGCTTATTCTAATTTCAATAAAGCTGAAAATTATCTTACTGAAACTGAAAAAAGAACAGATAAAACTTCAGTTCTTAATGAGATTGCAAAAACCAGAATAACCCTGAAACAACTTAAAGAAGCTACTAAATCCGGTGGATTTTAATTAGTAGTATAAATATCAAAATCCCCTTTGGAATATTCCAAAGGGTTTTTTTTTATATTGAAACCTTGCTAAGGTTTTAGAACTTCTTGCTTTACTTGCATGTCCACTGTAGATTTATCAAAGCCGGAACCTTCGTAAGGTTAACTTGCGGATACAATTGGGTTGATAAGTTCAACTTATCAACCAGAAAAAAAATATTTCAAATTTTTTTGGAGGAATGGAAATATTTTTTGTCATCCTGAGTTTGGCTTTTGCCAAGTATCGAAGGATAGTCAATAAAACATGATTACATTTAACACTTCGATACGTCGCTTCACTCCTACTCAATGTGACAGTAAATTACATTATCATACTCAGCTTGATTGGGAATCTTAAAGATTCCCACTTTCGTGGGAATGACAACTATGCCCGTCACTCTGCATGCCAAGCCATAGTTTACAACGAAGGCTGAAGGAGTCTTCTTACTGATCTATTAACAAAGAGTTAGAAAAAATTTAGTATTTGTTGTTGTCTATCCTTCCTTAAAAGAACAACGCCTACCCCGCTGAATAGCCTGGGGTGAAAGAATCGTCAGGATGATGCAAAATTGTATATTACTTCAGTAACAAACATTTCTTGCTGGCAATTGCTTTGCCATCTACTTTCAATTGATACATATAAATTCCTGAAGAAACTCTTTTACCATTATCATCTTTGCCATTCCAGATTGCAATGAACTGACCTTCGGATGAATAGGCATCTATTAGTGTTTTAACTTTTTGACCTTTAATATTGAAAACTTCGAGTTTGATTCTGCCGGATTCGATCAAATTGAAAGCGATCTTTGTTTCCGGGTTAAACGGGTTGGGATAGTTAGAAAGATAAGGGATGAGGGATGAGGGATTAATAATTTCCTCTTCTATCCCGACAGGATCATAGAGAAATTCAAGGTTTATGATCGCTGTCTCTTCTGTGCCATATAATGCTGAAACTCCAGCAATGTATGAATCCCCAACAATCAGATCAGAAAATGTAAATTCATTAAGGAAAACGCTTACAGTTGACTGAAACTCATCATCGAGATAAACGTTGAAACCAGTAGCATTATAGCCAGCGGGAAGTTGCCACGAGAAAGTGGCGTCTTCTACCTGCAGATTGATAGGAGCTGGATTACCAGGAAATTCATAAGCTCCCATATCAATGGCATCACCACAAACGCGGGGATTACCTGCCAGATCATAAGCAGGAAGCTCAACACCATAAGGCAGTTCAAGAGTGCCGGTATCTATGCAGGGAGAATTAGCTGACAAAGCATAGGCCCAATCGTACCCAGAACCTAGCCAGAGCGGATCTTCATCCAACATGGTTTCATCATCCCAGTTGATATAATTATTACCTATATTTAGAATGCCAGATACACCATCTTGAACTAAGGAATTATTTGCATTTAAAATATTGGGACCCCATGTGCCGTTAAGACAAATCTGGTAAGGAATATTACCATATAAAATGGAATTAACAATGTTAGCTTCCGAATTATCCCGAAGTTGGACAGGAGCACCAATTTCAAGGGTCTCATTATTCCCGATTGTACAATTTATTAAGTTCAATTTAGTTTCCATATCTATTAGAATAGCTGAAGTAGCTGGTAACCATTCAAACGAATTATCAAGATTGTCTGTAATTTCGGTATTAATCACATTTACAATCAAAGAATCTGAAAGAGAAAATGATCGATAACAAAAAAATTGCATACATCCGTAATCTGTTGATGGAGAATTATTTTTGAATATGCTATTGGTTATATTAAATTCATGACCAAATTTTGGTGAATAAAAATATACATTCCCACCATACTCATTATCTTCTATAATTAGCTTATTAATTGAGATATCATTATAATTCAATTTCAAAGCACAAAACGCTGATGTTGTGAGATTATCATTATGACCGGAAATTCTGATATTATCAAATATGACGTTTGTGTTTTCATTCAAAGCTATATCATATTGATTACGAGCATTGATTAAGGAGATATTTGTTATTCTATAATCTTGTTGAGGATCTTGAGCAATAATAAATCCACCACTAAATTCAGCATCAAGTATCGTATTATCCCTGGATTCTCCTACAATATCCACATAACTTTTAATATGTAGCGGATAATATTGATTGTTTTGAGAAACAGAATAAACTCCATCACTAATATGAATTGCCTTATAAATTAAACTATCTGATCTAATTTTAGCAAGGGCATAAGCAATAGATTGAAGTGGCTCCTCAGCAGAAACTCCACTGTTGTTATCATCACCTTCCGGTGAGACATATAGATCATTGTTGACTTGCTCTATAATTGCATTTTGACAACTAAAGGAGAACTGATTAGGTAGAGGAACACCAACGCCATCTGAACCTGGATAAATGAAATAATAACCTTCAGCCGGGTCCATGACAGTGAATGTATCAACAATGATCTCCTGATATGGGCTACCATGAGTTTTGAATATGTCATTTCCAACCCCTGCAAAATTTAGATAGATATTATTTAAAACTTCACTATCAAAAGAAACCGAAGATGATGTATTACCAATTAAAAGACCACCTGCAGTATTATATGCACTATTATATCTAATTGTGCTACCTGATAAATTCAAATTGGCGTTACTTAATAAGACACCCCCACATACATGATTAACATTGTTATACTGAATTGTGCATTTTTCAATAGTCATATCTGATTCAGAAATGAACAAACCACCTCCAACTCGATTTGGAGAATACGGGTAGTTATATTGATAACCTATACCGTTTTGAATAATAAAACCTACTATATACATTTGATAATATCCAGAAATATCTTCAATACGAATAACACTATCATTTTGGAAACCGTCGATAATAGTTTGAGAGATGTAAGATTCATCACCGGTTGTTAAGTACAGGCTGCCAATGGTCATGTATTTTTCTATGATTACAAGATTTTCGAAGTAGGTTCCAGGATAAACAAGTAGAGTATCACCATTTGTACAGAAGTCGATGCCTGCCTGGATAGTGGTGAAGTTGCCTGTACCGTCTTGTTTGATGTGATATGTAACAGCATTTAGCAACGAACAAAAACCAACAAAGACGAACAAAAGAAAGAAATATTTTAATTTCATTAATTCCTCGAATTTTCCCCTTGAAAAATGAACTTAATTGTCTCTCTGATGTTTACACACCTTTGGTGTGAATTCTTACAACGGCATTCGACGAAGAGTCCTTCCCTGTGTAGATTCTTCGTGTGAGAAGCAAGAAGATTTCCTCAGAAAGACACAAATTAATTATTAAATGAACTATATCCTTGCGAAGGTCGAAAATTAAAGAAAGTTCCACAGCCTTCGCAAGATGTTATTTAGTTATTTCAACAATAACATTTTCTTGGTCAATTCCTTATTTTCTGTTTTAAGTTTGTAGAGATACAAACCTGAACTGACAGATTTTCCATCATCATCTTTGCCATTCCAAATAATGGTTTGTTCACCTGCAGAAAACTGACCATTAATAAGCTGACGGACCTTTTGACCCTTCATGTTGTAAACAGTAAGTTCAATATTCTGCTCTTGAGGTAATGAGAAAGATATATTTGTTTCCGGATTGAAAGGATTAGGATAATTACAATACAGTATTACATTATCAATAACAGGTGTATCGTTCTGAGGATCTTCAAGATTACCGAACATAATAACAGAACTTCTTTGCTGACCAGAAATAAGAGGTCTGTTTTCGTATAAACCCGTTTCTTCTTTCATAACCTGATATTTAGTTATGAGTTCACCATCTCCACGTTCGTTTGTAATGACCTCAAAACTGAAAGGAATTTGATCACGGTTGGCATTAGTTGAATATACTAAGATTTGTTGGCATGTATCTTGAACAACAACCGCACCAACACAAATATCTTCTTCAAATACACCAATTTCCAGAACATTCTCCGGAATATCCATAACATCTATAGCTTCATAATCCGGTAGATCATTGAAACTGAAATATTGCGGGATCATTCTCTCTTGTTCTTCCTCAACATTTACAGCGTCCGTCCAGTAAAAATCTTCAATTGATTGGTCGAATGTTACGATATAACATTTGCCGTAAACCATATTTTTACCAGTTGGAGAAGAAGTAGGTGTTTCATTGATTGAATATTTATAAACCCAATCTTCAGCGTAAACCGAAACTACCTTATCCCAAAAATCGCCAAAAGCAACTTCAATGTTCTGAGTATAAGGTAACCAGTAACCCATCCAGTTGTTAAAGGCTGGTAAATCAAGCTCCCAATTGGCTGGTAATCTAGTTGCACCATTTTGAGAAGGTAAATAATGATCACCGGTATCTTGAGGATCAAGTTTGTAACCACGGCTGGAAAAGGCATCATATGATGTTGGATTCCAAGTGCTATTAAAAGATGTATAATACAACACAGGATAAAGATTACTAATATATAAAAGCTCTAAATCAAAAGGCCAGTCAAGAAAGTTTTCAAGAAAATCAGTAGCTTCATCTTCATCATCGTCATCTCTAACAAGCTTG
>DAOUTP010000201.1 GCA_030626645.1 Candidatus Cloacimonadota bacterium | reverse complement strand
TTGACTACCGGATTTGTTGGCTCTCGTGTTTGCACACCAGATCCTGATCAATTAGAATTTGCCTGTTGGGTTTGGGATGTAGGTTGGGGTCCGGATGATTGGGATCCCTTAGGATATATCTCAACAATTGATAATGATACACCAAATGAAAAATACTGGTTATTGACAGGAAGAAATCCTGATCCAGCAGAAGCGATTGATATTAGGACTTATCCAAATCACCAGATCGACAATAATCCTAACGGTACTGATACTAGATATCTATTTGGTTTTTATGGTGCTCAATCTCATACTGGAGACACTGACTTACCGGGCGAGCCTGGTTATGGAATCGATGACTACCTGGAAATGGAAGATGGTGTTTATTTCAAACGCTGGAATCTTCCACCAGGAAGAACAATGAAGATAGTTATTGCCGTATTCCCTGGTGATAGTGTTTTTGAATTAAAGAATACTGCCGGATTCGCAAAGTTCATTTATGGTAAGGCACAAACACTTACTACAGTTGTTGAACCTGATATTTTCCCTCATTATCAAGCACCGGAACCTCCGGATTATCCAGATATGTATGCAGGGCTCATTAATGATGGGAATGCGATAGAATTGTATTGGGATAATATATCCGAATATACTTATGATATAGACTTTGTTCCTCAACGTAATGTTGGTTGGCAGGATATTTATCCTGGGATAGATAGCTATGTAGTTGGTGCTGATACAACAAATATGCCGGAAGAATACTGGCCAAGTACAATTGGTAATTATAATGACAATGCACTTTTAAATCCATGGACGGCATTCAGGCTAAGACATGATTTCCAGGGCTATACGTTATACGGTAGATCGGGAAGTGGATCTCAGGAAGACTGGGTAGAAAAAGGTAAGTGGGATAAATTTGAAACCTATCAGGATCTTGAAGATTATCAAGTTAATGAAGGTGATTCATTATTTGTAGATTTTCAAGGTGAAATCGGAATTGGAACTGAAGATCAATCTCTTCCAAATAGAAGAACAATTACCGATGAAGACGAAAATTACTATCGACTTAATGAGTATTACGCATTAGTTCCATTTGCTGTTGGAGTTGATGAATATGTTTTTGGTGAACATATATATGATTACACAAAAACACGGGCTACAGCGTTGATAGAACCAGGATTAGAAAGTTGGTCTGATAATGACAAAGCTTTATACTTTGCTAATCCAAATTTATTGAGTAAATCAAATGGTGAAAATATCTATCTTGAGTTATACACTAAAAGTTTAATACCTTTAGAAGGTTTTATTAGTGATAACATTATTGAGCATCCTAATAGTGAAGAATTAATCCTAAAGATTAAGGAAAAGCGTCTTTCTCGTAGATATTATAATGATATAATTTCTCATCCACCTAAGGGGATAGAATATTATGTTGCTGTTACTACCTGGGATAGAGGTTTCCCATCTGAGAATATTCTTTCACTTGAATCTGGTAGAGATGCTGATGCTAATATGAGGATATTATTTCCTGGTCCTTCTGCTACATCGGATATGGACAATATTTACGTTATTCCAAATCCATATATAGGACAGAGTAAATTTGATGGTAGAAGAGAAGATGATTTCACAGGTGATAGAAGTAGAAGGATCTGGTTTGTGAATTTACCGGAAAATTGTACAATAAAGATCTATACACTTGCCGGTGATCTCGTTGACAAAGTGGTACATCATGGAAGTGAAGGGGAAGATATTATCACGGTTGGGGCAGCACTTAATAAAGATAAATTGAAGCAAAGTGATATTACTGCAACTGGAATGGCATCATGGGATCTGTTATCACATAATAACCAGATCATTGCAGCAGGAGTATATCTATTTTCAGTTAAAGATCTTGATTCCGGAGATATCAAAGTTGGGAAGTTTGTTATAATTAAATAATTGAGTTTTCAGGTTCACAGGCAAAGCGCTTGTGAACCAAACTCACAATGATAAATGAGAGGTAAAATATGAGAAAATATGTTGTTATACTTATAATACTTATGGTACTTCCTGGAATCTTGTTTGCAGAGATATTTGCAAAAACAGGAACAGCAGGACTTCAATTCTTGAAAATAGGTATTGGTGCAAGAGCGCTCGGCATGGGTGAAGCGTACACTGCAGTTACAGATGATATTTCATCAATTTACTGGAATCCTGCGGGTCTTGCCTTGAAAGCACAAGACCAGGTTATGTTCTCTCATACTGCATGGGTTGCCGGTATTAACTATGAATTTGTAGCTTTTTCTAAAGTTACTTCATTAGGTACTTTTGGAGTAAGTACTGCACTTTTGCATATGGATTATATGGATGTAACCGAAGAAGAAGGTTTTGGACCAACCGGTGAAACTTTTACTTGCTACGATCTTATGGCTGGTATTACTTATGCAAATGAATTTACAGATAAATTCGCCTTTGGGGCTAACATCAAGTATGTATATGAAAAGCTTGATGAGTATGCAGTGAATGGTGTTGCTGTAGATATAGGTTCTTTGTATAATACAGGTTGGAAGAATCTCACAATCGGGATGGCAATAAAGAATTTTGGACCGGATCTTGAATACGAGCTTGATGAAGATGGTGATGGTTTGTTAAATGAAGATCCATTTGATCTACTCGATAATGATGGAGATGGACTCATTGATGAAGACCGTGATGAATTCCCATTCAAAATTCCAATGGGATTTTCTCTAGGTGTTGCAATGGATCTATATGCAAGAGATAATCAGCTATTATTAGCTTCTATTCAACTCGATAACTGTGTTGACAGGCAAGAAACTTATAATGTAGGGATGGAATACAAGATCGGTACTTTTAAAATTAGGTCAGGATACCAGTTGAATTATGATGAAACATCCTATTCAGCAGGTTTTGGCTGGAGTATACCAACCAGCTTTGCTGTAATTGATATAGATTATTCTTACACAGATATGGGTGAACTTACTGAGGATTTCTTAAAATCTCCACAAAGATTGTCATTAAAATTGGCGTTTTAAAAAAAAATATAACACAAAAAAAAGGAGGAAAAAATGAAAAAGATGTTAATTCTTTTGGGCTTAAGTTTGTTAGTGTGTTCACTCGTTGCTGAGGATTTTATGCAACCCGCCCAGATTGCAAAAGGCAGCTACACACCGGGAATGCGTTATGGAGTAAGAAATGTGTCCAGAGATCGAGACCCTGCACCTGAGTATTCCTTTATTCTCAATGGGGCTGATGAGTATACAACTTACTTAACAAGTACATACTATGATTACATGCCTTTCAGTTACAATGGGCATAATTTAAGGAAACAACCTGAAATTTCAATGCCATATAATTATCCGGCAGGTGGATGGTATGTATCTTACATGCGTTCTGAAACACAAGCAACTGCTACAGACCGTAGGGCATACTACAGTTATCTCAATCCTGATGGAACACTTGTAGAGAGTAATGCTACTAATTCAGATGTCTATCGTGAAGGTTACACATCTCTGGCAATTGATCCATATACAGGTGACCCATTTGTAGTTTGGCATGCAACTGATCCGGCAAATGGAGATTATTGCAGCTGGATGACATATGCAACATTCCATATAACCGGTTCT
>DAOUTP010000011.1 GCA_030626645.1 Candidatus Cloacimonadota bacterium | reverse complement strand
TGATCCTATTGAAGTAAGCAATTAATCGAACCCCATCCCTGCCCTTCCCCTTTATCAAAGAGGAAGGGTGAGAAAGAATACCAAGAAGAGAAATGCTCTCCCCCGCTTGATTTAAGAGGGGGCAGGGGGGAGTTCTACTTTTGCAAACTAAATATTTATGTTATCTTTGGGGAGTTTAATGACCTCAAGAATTTATAATAGAAAAATACAAATGAGTAGAAGGAGAGAGCTCCGCAAGAGAGCAACTCCCCCAGAAAAGATACTTTGGAATTTACTTAGAAAACAAAATATTTATAACATAAAATTCTACCGTCAATATGGGATCGGTGCTTACATTGCAGATTTCTATGCACCATCATTAAGATTATGTATTGAAATTGATGGCAAACAACATCATACAAAAATGGGCAAAGAATATGATGCTGAACGTGATAATTATATGGGATCTCTAAATGTAAAAGTGATCCGTTTTAAGAATGAATTAGTAATTGAAGATACAGAAAATGTAGTAAATGAAATTAAAAGAGCAATAAAGTTAATATTAGATTTAGAAAAATAGTGATCTTAAAATCGAACCCCATCCCTGCCCTTCCCCTTTACCAAAGAGGAGGGGATGAAAGAATTTCAAAGAGAAAATGCTCTCCCCTCTTGGCTTAAGAGGGGTCGGGGGAGTTCGGGGGATGACCTGCCGTTGTATGGTGGGCAATTGCCCACCTTACGTTATTCCCATTGCCTGCTGATCTCATAACAGCAAATTGCAGTACACACTCCCACATTCAAAGAATTCTTCCAACCCGAGAGTGGAATTAGGATAATTTCATCAGCAAGTTTAAGTGTTTCTCCTGATATTCCTAAAGCTTCGTTTCCGAGAATGAGTACACATGGTTTTTTAAACTCTGTTTTAGAAATATTTCTTGAATGAGTTGTTGTTTCAAGAGCATAAATCGTAAATCCATCTTTTTTCAATTCTTTTACTACCTGTTCTACAGAAGAATGAACTGACCATTTTACATGCTTGTCGGTTCCCATCGCGGTTTTCTGAACCTTTTTGTTTTCCGGTGTGGGAGTGTATCCGCAAAGATAAATATGTGAAACTCCAAAGCATTCTGCTGAGCGGAAAATTGAACCGACATTAAAGGCAGAGCGTAGATCATCCAGGATCAGATAGAGTGGGATAGTTACTTTTTCTTTTAGGTGTTTATCATCTTTTAGAATTATGAATTCATCATCTTTTAGGTTTTTACCAAATTCCTGTTCGATTGGAGCTGCCAGAGCAAGGAATTCTCTTTTTGATGATCTCGTAATATCCTTACCAATTTCATATTTCATGTATGTAAGGTAAGTTTGGAATTCTTTAAGTAACTCTATTCGTAGAGGTTCATCCTGCCAGCCGGTATCAATTTTCGTAATAAGCTCGATCAGCTTTTTACCTTGTTTCACGCGGTTGAATCCCAGAAAAATATCTTTAGTGAATTTCATAAAAAAAAGAGGAAGCGTTTAAGCTTCCTCTAACAATATATTGTTTAATTCTGTTGAGTTACTTTCTTTAAAACTTTTTTCTTAGGTGGTTTATATTCTTTTAATTCAGCTCTCAGTTTTGCATTTTCCTTTGTTAATGCTTTATTTTCGGCATTCATTTTTTGGAATCTTCCATTGAAATCGTTATTCACTTTTTGAGATGTTTCCCATTTAACTCTGTATTCATGTCTTTCAGTTTGTAACATTGCATTTGCTTTTTTAAGAGCATCTATCTCAACTTTACTGTTTTTATTGCTCATTTTTAAAGCATTGTGTTGTTTCTCCAGGTGTTGCCATCTGAGTTTTTGTTCTTGATCCTGAGCATGTAATTTCTTATAGATCTCATCTAATTTGTGATATTCTGCTTCGTAGTTCATCTTTTTCTTAGTTGGTGTGATCGCCTTATTTTTTTTGATCTGTTGACTTTGTTGAGCAACTAAACATAGTACCAAACTGAGCATTACTAAAATAATAATCGTCTTTTTCATTTCTCCTCCTATTTCTTTTTCTATCTATCTAAAATCTTTTTTGTTTGATTATTGTGTCAATAATTTTGTTATAATAGTGTTATTTTAAGCTCTGTTTTACCTGAAGAGTTTTTATTTCAACTTGACATACTGAGAATGATAAAATGAAGTAAGAGAGCCTTAGGAGGTTCCATGGAATATCGTAGAAAAATATTTGGATATGAATGTGACATTTATGGTCATTTAAATAATGCAAATTATCTTCATCTTTATGAGGAAGCACGTGCCGATGCATTGGAAGAGATGGATATGTCAATTGGGAATCTTAGTGAAGAAGGCATTCACATTTATCTTAGCGAGATCACACTAAATTTCAAGTTAGGGCTTCCGGTAGGAGAAAAAGTAATAATAAATACAAGAATGATAAAAGCTACCCGGGCAACCTCAATTTGGAAGCAGGAGATTTTCAATAACGCAAATGAGCTGTGTAATACTGCAATCATAAGAGGTGTTTTTATTAAAAATGGAAAACCGTTTAGAATATCAAAAGAATTATTTGAAGAATATAAAAAACACATTCATCCAGAGTAACAAATCTAAAACCGGATTTATAGTAAAAGTGTAGCCAAACCCAGGAAGGAAGCAAAGCCGCCAATATCCGTCAGCATTGTAATTATCACACTGGAAGCTAATGCAGGATCGATCTTCAGCGTTTTCATTACTACAGGAATTGATGAGCCGACAAGTCCGGCAATGAACATATTACAAACCATGGATATCCCGAGAACTGCACCCAGCAGAATGTTCCCTTTAAAAAGATAGGCAATGAGCATGGCAACTGAACCAATTAATAGCCCGTTAATAATTCCCACTGTGATCTCTTTAACAATTGCTCGGTATGTATTGTGAAGTGTAAGCTCACCCAGCGCTATTCCACGAGTGATCACGGTAAGTGTTTGTGTTCCGGAATTTCCACCCAGACCGGCAACAATTGGCATGAGAACAGCCAAAAAAGATAAACGTGCAATCGTTGCCTCAAAAACACCAACAACACTTGAGACAAGAAGAGCAGTAAATAGATTTAAGGTAAGCCATGGAAGCCTCTTCCGCACAGAGCTGAGAGGTGAAGTGAACACTTTATCTTCATTCTCCAAACCCACCATTTTATAAACGTCTTCCGAAGCTTCTTCATCAATTACATCAATAATATCATCAACTGTGATCCTGCCGAGTAGATGATTTTCTTTATCTATAACAGGTAAAATATAAATATCATATTTACGAAAGATCCCTGCCACTTCTTCCTGATCCATCTCAACGGGAGCGGAGATCACATCTTTATCCATAATATCTAAAGCCTTCATCTCAGATTTGCATAAAAGTAGTTTTGATGCTTCTAATATCCCTATCAATTTGTTTTCCTCATCAGTAACAAAAATGTAATAGAGCTTTTCCACATCATCATAATTATCTCGAATATGATCGATCATTTCAGCGCGGTTCATCTCCTTATTCACTGTAATGATCTCTTTCTGCATGATACCACCGGCGGTATCCTCATCATAAATAAGGAGTTGCTTTATCTCTTCAGAATCTTCTTTATCTATTTTTTGCAGAACATCTTTAAGCTGGTGTTCATCAAGTTCAGCAGCGATATCCGTTGCTTCATCAGAATCCATTTCATCCATGATCTCAACCAGACGATTCTGTTGAATGGTTTCCAAAACATCTTCACGCAGTTCATCATGAAGGTCATTGATCACATCAGAAGCAAGTTCTGAGGAGAGCTGGTTAAAAGCTTTAACCTGATATTCAGCGGGGAGTTCATTTATTATTTGAGCGGCATCACCCGGATGAAGAAGATTGATCTTTTTCGTTATTTCATCTATCTGATCATTTTCAAATAATGCAATAATTTGATCTATAGTTAACTTTAACATAAGCTGCTCCTCATTTAAAAGGATTGTGCAATAATTTAGATTATTCTGTCTATAATTTTTCTCCGTTATACAAATTATTGTTCTTTACATTAAAAAAGAATTTCTCAAATTGATTTTAGGATGGTGCAAATGAAAAAAAGTTTTATAATAATTTTCCTATTACTAATTTCACTATTAGCAGCAGAAACATCTGAAGTGAATAATTTAATGCAAGAACAACAAAGACCACTTTATGAGAAGATTCCAATTATTAGGGATTACCGGATTAACCAACCGGTAAAGGGTGCAATTTGTTGGGGACCTATAGGATTTGGCATTGGTTATGTAGGATCCACACTATACCTTAATAGGAATAAAGACCATATTAGATGGAACTTGAAAGCAGCATCGGGCATAGGATGGGAAATTAGTAAAATATCAATACTGACTGGAGCTTTTTATGGTGTATTTAAAGGTATTAAAGCACAAAATATAAAGAAAGATAATCCTTCATATTTGATAGATAGAAATATAATAGGTTATGAAGCCAGTTTAATGCTAGATCCTTTTCCATCATCAGATGCTTGTACGAATAAGATCAGCTCAATCATTAAATTTACTTATGATCATCAATATCGGTTCATTGATGAGTTTCAATTTGGTATTGGCTGGATAAGGTGGCCTGATCTTGATGAAACTCGACATATTTATGATGAAACGAAATTTGATCTGAAAGGAATTCATTATTATCGCAAAGTTCATATATTCTCACCTTATTATGGTTTGGGTGGCGGATTATCTTATGGTAAACGTCGTCATGGTGAATGGGAATATGATGATGAAGATATTGTTTCTAGTGGTTTATTCCCTTTCATACACTCTTCAGCAGGACTTAGATTAAGTTTTCTGGATTTTTTCTATTTGAAAGTGGAAACGGATTTTGAATTGTCATCATTTTATTTTTACGCAAATTCATTTGAAGGTTATTCATTCCTAACTAACCTTACTTTAGGCTTAGCAGTTGGGGCAAAAATATTTTGAATTAAAATAAAATAGTAAGGAGATAAGAAAATGAAAAAGAAATTAATTATACTTTCCGTCCTATTATGTTTATTTCTGCTTACCGGTTGTAGTAAAAGCAGCACTGAAGTTGAAGATGAATATACTTCATTTTATATAACAATAGCTAATAATAGTTCATGTGATGTTACGGAATTGCTTATTTCCATGATAGGTATAGATGATATTCAGCAGATCAGCGTACTTAATATAGGTGAAACTTCACAATATTTTGAATTTCAGTTAACGGAACCTTCAGATGATTCTCCCATTAGTTATGGTGATTATCAATGTAGTTATCTACAAAATGGTGAAGAAATATTTTTTGGGATTATTCAGCCGGAGATTAATATTTTAGTACGTATAAATGATGATGGTTATACAGTTGAGGATGTGGGAAATCAATTGAAATAAGGTTTACTTTACTAATCTATAATTTTGTGATCCACTAAAAAAAGCCCCGAAAACGGGGCTTAAATATTATTGATCAATTTATTATACTAAATTAATCTTTTTTCTTTTTTGCTTTTTTTTCTTCTACTTTTTCTTCTCTTTGTGTAAATTCAATAATAGCCATTGGTGCACAATCACCACGACGGTAACCATTTTTCAATACTCTTGTATACCCGCCTTCTGTTGTCTCAAATCTAGGAGCGATCTCATCAAAGACTTTTTTTACAAGATCTCTGTTCTTAAGCACTTTGAATGCTAATCTACGATGATGAACAGCACCTTTCTTTCCGTAAGTGATAACTCTTTCTGCCAAGCTTCTGATCTCTTTTGCTCTAGCTTGAGTTGTATTGATCCTTCCGTGTTTCACGAGGGAAGCAACAAGATTTTTGAGCATCAAATTACGATGCCCTTTTTCTCTACCGAATTTTCTTCCGCTAACTTTATGTCTCATAGTACAATCCTTATTTCTTGGTAGTTACTTTATTCTTGGCATTTTCGATCTTCTTTCGGATACCGGAAACATCCATACCGAGAGAAAGTTCGTATTGACCAAGTAATGCATGTATCTCTTCAAGAGATTTCTTGCCGAAGTTTCTATATTTCAACATTTCATTTTCATTCTTTTCTACAAGTTCACCGATCTTATCTATCTTAGCAGCAGAAAGACAATTGCTACAACGA
Organism: Candidatus Cloacimonadota bacterium; assembly: GCA_030626645.1. Taxonomy (GTDB): domain Bacteria; phylum Cloacimonadota; class Cloacimonadia; order Cloacimonadales; family TCS61; genus Tenebribacter. The sequence goes on along the minus strand of DAOUTP010000011.1, from coordinate 13,966 downwards.
ACTGAAAGTTCGAGTTCATTAACATTAGTAGTTAATATCTTTTCCATTCTCTCAAGTTCCGGATCCATTTCAATTTCTTCAATATATTCCGGTTCTTTCTCGAATAGTACAACCGCATCATACAAATCTCTTAGTATTTTAGCGGAAAGATAAAGTGCATCTTTGGGATCTATACTGCCGTCTGTAGTAACTTCCATCGTAAGTTTATCAAAATCAATACGCTCACCAACACGTCGATCTCCAATTTCGAAATTCACCTTAACGACAGGAGAATAGATCGAATCGATTGGAATAACACCAACTGATTTTTCTTCCGTATCATGATTATCTGCAGCGACATAACCTCTACCAATACCGATCCATAATTCCATCCTGAAATCAATATCTTCGGTCATTTCCATAAGTTCCAGGTCTTTGTTAATGATCTTTACATCAGCAGTTTCCTGAATATCACCAGCAGTAATTACACCCACTCCCTTATGCTCTAAAACAAGTTTTTCTTCACTAACTGAATCAGTTTTAATAACCAGTTTTTTCAGTTTTAAAATTAGGTCTATAAAATCTAATGTTGAACCCGGGATAGCAGTAAATTCGTGATGTAATCCTTCGATTTTAACAAAGCGTACTGCAGCGCCTTGAATCGAGGAAAGTAATACTCTTCTCAGTGTATTCCCAATTGTTGTAGCAAAACCAGATTCTAATGGTCCAATTTCAAATTTCCCGTAGGTCGAGCTATATGTTTTTTCATCGACTACTACTGATTCCGGCAACTGTAACGGTTCTAGGAATTTCATATAAGATCTCCTAATCTACTATTTGGAATAATATTCAACGATCAAACGTTCATCTGTATCAAGTTGGATCTGTTCACGAGTTGGGATACTGATAATTTGTCCTTTAAATTTATCCTTATCAACTTTGAACCAATCGATACTATCAACTTCTGTTGACGCTTCCATCGCTTCCTGGATCAAAAGCATTTGTCTGCTTTTTTCCTTAATTAAAATTTCATCTTCTGCACGAACATTAAACGAAGGAATATCTACCTTTCTTTCGTTAACTAAAACGTGACCGTGACGAATAATTTGTCTGGCCGCTTTTCTGGAAGGAGCAAAACCCATACGATAAACAATATTATCTAAACGTGTTTCCAATATCTGAAGCAGGTTTTCACCAGTAACACCAGATTTTTTGGCAGCCATTTTAAAATATTTTCTAAATTGCTTTTCTAAAACACCATAAGTTCGGCGTACTTTTTGTTTTTCTCTCAAATGTACACCATAATCACTCATTCTTTTTCTGAAACCTCGGGCATTACCATGTTCTCCAGGAATAAATGGTCTTCTTTCAAAAGCACATTTTTCGGAGTTACAGCGTGAACCCTTAAGGAATAATTTTGTTCCTTCTCTTCTACATAATTTACAAGATGATCCTGTATATCTCGCCATAATATAATCCTTATACTCTTCTAGTTTTTCTTGGTCTGCACCCGTTGTGCGGAATAGGTGTTCTATCTTCGATCAACGTGATCTCCAAACCATTTGCGTTTAGTGCGCGAATTGCAGATTCTCTGCCGCCGCCAGGACCTCTAACAATAACCTTAACTTTATTCACACCCATCTGGGCTGCTGCTGCTGCAACTTCTTCTGCAGCTAACTGTGCTGCAAATGGAGTGCTCTTCTTCGATCCTTTATAACCTATTTTCCCACCGCTTGACCATGAGAGAATATTTCCAGCTTTATCAGTTAATGATACAATTGTATTATTGAAACTGGAATGAATATGAGCTACACCTTCATTAGAGGAAAGTCTTACTCTTTTTTTCTTTCTAACTTTTATAGTTTCTTTTGCCATCATTCACTCCCCTACTTTCTCTTTCTACCCTTACAGGTTCTGGCATTTGTATGTGTACGCTGTCCACGAACCGGAAGATTCGATTTATGACGAATGCCGCGATAACAGTTGATTTCCATAAGGCGTTGTATATCCATTGCCTTTTGTGTTCTCAAATCACCCTCTACAACATAATCATCGAGAATGATATCACGTAATTTCTTTTCTTGCTCAATATTGAGATCTTTAACTTTGATATTCTCATCGATTCCTACTTTTGTAAGAATTTGTTCAGCAGTGGATTTGCCTATTCCGTAGATATAGGTAAGCCCGATAACTATTCTTTTTTCTCTTGGTAATTCTATCCCTGATATATGTGCCAAGCTTCCTCCTTATCTAACCTTGACGTTGTTTATGCTTGGGATTACTAGAACAAATAACTCTAATAACACCATTTCGTTTGATTATTTTACAATCTTTACACATTTTTTTCACAGATGCTCTAACTTTCATCTCATTCTCCTATTTATAACGATATACTATACGCCCACGATTTAAATCGTAGGGAGACAATTCAACTTTAACTTTATCACCCGGTAAGATCTTAATATAATGCAGCCGCATTTTACCAGAACTGTGAGCAAGAATTTCATGCCCATTTTCTAATTCAACTTTAAATGTTGTATTTGGAAGTGCTTCCGTTACAACACCTTCAACTTCAATAACACCTTCTTTAGCCATATTCCTCTTACTCTCTAATACTCAGTTAAAAGTTCAGCTTCGTTCTCAGTGATAAGAATGGTATGTTCAAAATGAGCAGATAATGAGCCATCTGCTACAAAAAATTCCCAACCTTTCTCGATCACTCGATTAGTTCCGATATTAACCATTGGTTCTATCGCAATTGTCATACCTTTTCTCAATCTTGGTCCTTTTCCTTTTAAACCAACATTAGGAACGACAGGATCTTCGTGCAGTGATGTTCCGATACCATGACCTGTAAGATTATCAGCCACAAAATATCCTTGTGATATCACATATGATCCAATTGCATGCGATATATCTCCAACTCTGGCTCCATCTCTTGCCTGAGAAATTCCCCTTTTAAGAGCTTCCCTGGTTACTGCCATTAATGCGACAGCTTGTCCCGAGATTTCACCAACTTGAAACGTTTTGGCTGCATCACCATAAAATCCGTTTTTATAAACACCAACATCTATTCCAATAATGTCACCTTCTTGAAGAATCTGTTTTTTGGAAGGAATGCCATGCACAATACATGAATTTGCAGATGAACAAATAGCAGCGGGAAAAGGAGGTAAGCCGGGAACAGAATATCCTTTAAAAGCAGCTTTACCAGCCTCATTCCGAATCAATTCATTAGCAAATCTGTTAATATCATATGTGCTTATACCCGGTTTGATGATATCATCCAATTTGTGAAGCAGCAGTCCGACAATGCGATTACTTTCGCGCATTTTGGCGATCTCACTATTATTCTTGATCGTTATCATACTACTTCATCTCACTTAATTCATAAATAAAGAACTAACGTCTTCTTCCACGAAGTTTTCCTTTTTTCATGAAACCTTCATAGTGTCTCATTACAAGGTGAGATTCGATCTGCTGAAGTGTATCCAGCGCCACACCAACTATAATGATAAGACCTGTTCCTCCAAAATAGAATGGAAGATTAGCCCATTTGGACATAAATTCGGGCATTACGGCAATAAATGCGAAGAAAGCCGCACCCGGAAGTGTAATTCGTGTAAGTACATTATTAATGTAATCAGATGTCTTCTTCCCAGGTTTACGGCCAGGAATGAATCCACCATATTTTTTCATATTCTCTGCCATCTCAATAGGATTTAAAACCATTGCTGTATAGAAATAAGCAAAGAAAATTATCAGAGTTACATAAAGTGTTGTATATAAAAATGCCCCGGGTGATAAATAACCTACGAGTGCATTCATAAAATCACTATCTTTAAAGAAAGTAGCAATTGTACGAGGGAACATTAAAATAGATGAAGCAAAGATAATTGGAATTACACCGGCAGTGTTCACTTTAAGTGGAATGTGTGTACTCTGTCCGCCATAAACTTTTCTTCCAACAATTCTTTTTGCATATTGAACTGGTATTTTGCGTATACCTTCTGTTACCAAAACAACCGAAGCAGTAACCACAACCATTACCAACAGTACAGCAATAGCCATGAAAATACTCATCGCTCCTACTCTTACCATTTGGAACATTTGCGCAAATCCAGCTGGATAACGAGCAATAATACCAGCGAAGATGATCAATGAGATACCGTTGCCAATACCATGTTCTGTGATCTGCTCTCCAAGCCACATAATGAACATAACGCCTGTAACCATGGTTACAACACTAGTAAATATGAATAAAAACCCCGGATTTGGAACTGCACCTTCTACACCTGATTGCAGGAACATACTTATACCCATTGCATTAAAAGCTGCAATAAATACTGTTCCGTATCTAGTATATTGTGCTATTTTCTTCTGTCCTTCAGCTCCTTCTTTCTTCAATCTTTCAAAAAATGGAATAACTCCACCCAAAAGTTGGATAACAATTGAAGTTGTGATATACGGCATGATTCCCAACGCAAAAACAGATGCACGCCCAAGGTTACCACCAACAAAAAGGTCGAACATACCAAAAAGGTTTCCACCGGCTTGGTTGGCTCCTCCAATGAACTGTGATAATGCGTCTGAATTTATTCCGGGAACAGGAATGTAACTTCCCAATCTATAGATTACCAGGATCAATGCTGTGAAGAGAATTTTCTTTTTAAGATCCGGTATTTTGAAAATATTACTTATACTCTTCCACACTTTAAATAACCTCCGCCATTCCACCTTGCTTTTCGATCAATTCTTTTGCAACTTTAGAAAAAGCATTGGCTTTTATGATGATCTTTCTATCAAATGTTTCAGACCCATTAGCGAGAATTTTAACAGGAGCTATTTCTTTGGCTTTGGGTTTACGGATCAAATTTAATTCTTCGAGTGATTTAATATCAAATTCTTTTGCTTCTAATTTTTGAAGATCACCTAGATTAACAATTCTAAATTGTTTTTTAAATATATTGGTAAAACCTCTTTTAGGTAAACGACGTTGCAAAGGCATTTGACCACCTTCAAACCAAGCTGGAATATTTCCGCCGGAACGTGATTTTTGCCCTTTGTGTCCTTTACCGGCAGTTTTGCCGAATCCGGAACCATGACCTTTACCTAATCTTTTTTTACCGCTCGTTATATCAGGACGTTCTAGATTATGAAGTTTCATTATTTCTCCTCTTACTGCTGTTTAGCTTTACTTGAAGCTGTTTTCTTTGGAACAGCTTTCTTCGGTGTAACTTTCTTAGTTGTTGTTTTCTTAGGTGCTGCCTTTTTTACAGTTGTTTTCTTTGCTGTCGACTTCTTGGCTGCTGGCTTCTTTGTAGTTGCTTTCTTTGTTGCTATTTTCTTTTCAGTCACCTTTTTTTCTGTAACTTTTTTAGTAGTTTCTTTTTTTACTGCTGTCTTCTTTGGAGCAGCTTTCTTTGGTGTTGCTTTTTTCTCAACTGTTTTTTTCACAGCTGGTTTCTTAGCAGTTTTTTCTTCTTTAATCTCTTCAACTTTTAAAAGATGAGAAACCTTGAAGACCATACCGCGGATAACAGGGTTATCGTCATGAATTCTTGATCTATTGATCTTACCAAGACCAAGAGCAATAACCGTTCTCTTTTGATCTTCCTTTCTGCCGATAGCACTGCGAATCTGAGTTACTTTGAGTTTCATTTAGCTGCCTCCTCAGATTTTTTCTGTCCACTGATCTCTTCAATTGTTTTACCGCGAAGTCTTGCAACTTGAGAAATAGTTCTCAGCTCTTTCAAGCCATTAACTGTTGCCTTAACGACATTGGCAGAAGTGTTTGAACCCAAAGATTTTGTAAGAATATCTTGGATTCCTACAGCTTCAAGAATAGCACGAGCAGGTCCGCCGGCAATAATTCCTGTACCGGGAGATGCTGGTTTAAGCATAATCCTGCTTGCTCCAAAACGACCGATTATCTCATGAGGAATAGTACCTTTTACGATTGGAACCGTAAACATTGTTTTTCCGGCTCTACCTTTCGCTTTTTTAATAGCATTAACTATCTCATTAGCTTTCCCGGTTCCTACACCCACACTACCTTCTTTATTTCCTACAACAACTGTTGCGTTAAAACTAAAGTTCCTACCACCCTTCACAACCTTTGCAACACGATTAGTATCTACAATTTTTTCAACTGCAAATTCGGGTTCATTTGAACGAGGATTTCCTTTTCTTTTATCCAAAATTCCTCCTAAAATTCCAAACCAGCTTTACGAGCGCCTGCGGCAAGAGCTTTCACTCTACCATGGAATAAATATCCCGCTCTATCGAAACAAACTTTTTTGATCCCTTTTTTTAGAGCGATCTCAGCAAGTTTTTGTCCGACTTCAAAGCTTTGTTCTGTTTTCTTTTTAGTTCTATCAATTTTCAGATCTTTTGCAATAGTAGAGAATGATATTAATGTTGTACCTGTAGTATCATCAATGATCTGAGCGCTTATATTCTTTAAACTTCTGAAAACTGCCAGACGCGGCATTTCAGGAGTTCCAAAGATCTTACTTCTTATTGATCGTTTTCTTTTAGCACGAGCAATATATCTTTTATAGGAAACTGATTTCTTATTTATCATGTTTACCTCCTACACTGTTGCAGCAGTTTTGCCAGGTTTAATTCGCACATATTCACCTTTGTAACGTATACCTTTACCTGTAGCATAGTTCAAAGGAGGTCTACATTTTCTAACTTCTGCAGCAAATTTACCTATATCTTCTTTATGGATTCCACTAACTTTGATATTAGCTTGAACTCCTAGAGCACCTTGCTCTCTTCTTGGAACTAACTCAGCTTCCACTTTAAGGTTCTCAGGTATCTGTAAGAAGATCTCATGAGAAAAGCCTACACTGAGCTTCAGCCATGGTCCTAATACTTCTGCTGAATACCCGGTTCCAATAATCTGTAATTCTTTAGAATAACCTTCTGAAAGACCAATGATCATATTATTAACTAATGATCTGGTGAGTCCGTGGAAAGATTTCTGTACTTTAGAATCATCTCTTCTTTCAAAAATTAATTCATTTCCTTCTTGTTTAATTGTGATCCCATCTTGAAAGTTATAAGTGAGTTCACCATTATTGGAAGAAAGAGTAATTATATTATTCTTAATTTCTACCTTTATACCTTCCGGTACCGGTACAGGAGTTTTTCCAATTCTAGACATAATATTCTCCCTTTACCATACTTTACAGATATACTCACCGCCGACTTTCATCTCGCGAGCATCTCTATCTGTAATTACACCTTTATTAGTAGAAATAATAGCACAGCCTGTGTTATTATAAACTGAAGGAATATTCTTAGAATTAACGTAAACCCTAAGTCCTGGTTTACTAATTCTAACGATACCCTTCATAACAGCTTCGCCCTGGTTTGTATAGCGAAGGTTAATAAAGATCTTCTTTCTATAAATTTTCTTTTCCGGTTCTCTTTCGAGAAGTTCATAGCTATTAACATAATTCTCATTAGAGAGAATTTTTACAAGCGCTTCGTTTACATTACTATAATTAACGATAACCGTTTTATGGTCCGCCCGATATGCGTTCCTTATCATAGTAATAGCATCAGCGATCGGATCTGTACAACTCATTTTTTCTCCTTAATCTCTTAATATTTTATTACCAACTAGCTTTTTTAACTCCAGGTATTTGACCTTCAGAAGCCAATTTCCTAAAGCAAAGACGGCATACTCCAAAATCTCTCATGTAGGCTCTGGAACGACCGCATATTTTACAACGAGAATATTTCCTTACTGAATACTTTGGAGTTCTTTTCTGTTTTACGACCCATGATTTCTTAGCCAAAATTACCTCTTCCTAATTTTTCTTGAACGGCATGCCAAGGAAACGAAGAAGTTCTCTTCCTTCTTCATCATTATCGGCAGTAGTTACTATTGTTATATCTAAACCTCTAACGGCATCGATCTTATCATATTCAATTTCAGGGAAAACAGTTTGCTCTTTAATTCCTAAAGAAAAGTTTCCGCGTCCATCAAAAGATTTTGTTGATGTGCCCCTAAAGTCTCTGACTCTTGGGATAACTATCGAGATAAGTCTATCAATAAATTCATACATGACTTCACCACGAAGAGTTACTTTACATCCAATTGGCATTCCTTCTCTTAATTTAAAATTAGAGATAGATTTTTTTGCCTTTGTTATGATCGGTTTCCTACCTGTAATAATCGTTAGTTCTTTTACAGCATTATCTAATAACGCTTTATTTTGTGTAGCTTCACCAACTCCAATATTAACAGATACTTTCTCCAGTCTTGGAACACAATGCACATTCTCAAATCCAAAATGTTTCATTAGAGAAGGAATTACTTCTTTATTGTATTTTTCTTGTAATCTATTCATCCCCATCTCCTTTAGATCTCATCACCGGTTTTTTTACAAACACGAGTTCTGGAGTCTCCATGCTCTTTAAATACAGCACGAGTTACATCATTGATCTTATCATTATACAATTTCACATTTGAAACATGAATAGGAGCTTCTTTTTCTACGATCCCGCCCTGTTGGTTCTGTTGGTTAGGTCGGGTGTGTTTTTTGATAAAGTTAACTTTTTCAACAATTACCCTGTTTTCTTTTGGTATTGCTTTAAGAACTCTACCCTTAACCCCTTTGTATTTCCCAGCAATAACTACAACATTATCACCTTTTTTGATTCTCATTTTTTTTGCACTTTGTTTTTTTCTATTATTCTTAAACATAGTTACCTCTAAAGAACTTCCGGTGCCAGAGAGATGATTTTCATAAATCCATGTTCTCTCAATTCACGTGCTACAGGTCCAAAGATACGAGTTGCAACCGGTTCTAATCTCTCATCAATGATAACGGCTGCATTATCCTGGAAACGAATATATGTTCCATCAGGTCTGCTAACTTCTTTGTGAGTACGCACGATCACAGCTCTTTCTACCGCACCTTTTCTGATCTTGCCATTTGGCGTTGCTGACTTAATTGCAACAACAATAACATCTCCAAGACTGGCATATCTTCTTTTTGATCCGCCAAGAACTTTGATGCATTCAGCCTTTTTTGCCCCAGAATTATCTGCTATAATTAATCTTGTCTGAGCTTGAATCATTTCAGACTCCTTATTTACTTTTCGTAATTATTTTGCTCAATGACCATCTTTTATGACGACTTATCGGATTGCTTTCTTCAATAAGAACAACATCTCCGATACCACATTCATTCTTTTCGTCATGAGCTTTAAATTTTTTATGTGTTCTAACAATTTTCTTATACAGTGGGTGCTTGAACTGACGTTCAACTTTCACTACTATTGTTTTATCCATTTTGTCACTAACGACAGTGCCTGTCTTGGTTAATTTTCTAGCCATTTTAACCTCTTAATTCCCTTTCTTTTAAAAGAGTTTTCATGCGAGCAACGTCTTTCTTAACATCTTTTATCTTGTTTGCATTCTCCAGGCGGTTCATTGATTTTTGAAATCTTAAATTAAACAACTCTTCCTGCCTATCATGAAGTTTTAGTGTTATTTCATCATTAGTCAATTCACGCAATTCTGTAATTTTCATTATTCAACTCCCTCTCTAATATCTAATTTGATTTTCACAGGAAGTTTGTATCCAACCAGACGGTTGATCTCTTTTGCGGTTTCCAAATCAACACCCTCAAATTCAAATAATATTCTACCGGGCTTAACAACTGCTACCCAATATTCTGGAGATCCTTTACCTTTACCCATACGAGTTTCAGCAGGTTTTGCAGTAATCGGTTTATCCGGGAATATTCGGATCCATAATTTTCCGGTTCTTTTCATTTTACGTGTTATCGTTATACGTGCAGCTTCAATTTGACGACTTGAGAGCCAGCCTGGTGCAATGGAGTATAATCCGAAATCTCCAAAATTAAGTGTACTTCCCCGATGAGCCAATCCTCTGGTTCGTCCTTTCTGCATTTTTCTATATTTAACTTTTTTTGGTGCTAACATTTATCAATCTCCTGAATTAATTAAGAATATCGCCTTTGTAGATCCAAATTTTTATGCCGATAATACCGTATGTTGTGTTAACTTCGGTAAGAGCATAATCAATATCAGCTCTTAAAGTATGAAGCGGTGTTCTTCCTTCATGATATCTTTCGGTACGTGCCATTTCAGCTCCGCCTAAACGACCTGCGCATTGAACCTTAATTCCTTCAACGCCACTTCTCATTGCATTACGGATCGCAAATTTCATGGCTCTTCGGAAAGAGATTCTTCTTTGAAGCTGAGAGCCAATTTCTTTTCCTACAAGTTTTGCATCTGTCCATAGATCTTTGATCTCTTGAACATTTACAAACACGTTTAATTCATTCTTTTTGTTTTTATTAACAAGAACTGTTAGTTCATTACGCAAATTCTCGATTTCTGAACCTTTACGACCAATGACCTGTCCAGGTCTTGCAGTATGAATATCAATCGTAACTGATTTTGTTTTTCTTTGGATAATGATCTTAGAGATCATTGCATCCTTAAGTCGGTTATTAATGTATTTCTTGATCTTAAGGTCTTCATGAAATTTATTAATATAATCCTCGCCTGATGCAAACCATATTGAATCATAGTTTTTGTTTACGCCAATTCGGTAACTAATTGGATTAACTTTTTGTCCCAAGGGTAGCCTCCTCTTCTTTATCCAAAATTTGCAGTGTGATGTGACAAGTTCTTCTTCTAATAACAGGTGCTCTACCTTGAGCACGAGGTCTCATTCTTTTCATAATAGGACCATCATCGGCAAAAACTTCGCTGACGAACATGTTATCAATTTCAACCTTTCCTTCTTTCATTGTTGCGTTTGCAATTGCAGAATTAAGAAGTTTGCCAACATCAGCCGCCACGCTTTTCTTCGAGAATAGCAGTATTTTTTGAGCTTCGGGTACAGTTTTGCCGCGGATGAGATCAAGGATCAATCTCGCCTTTCTGGCCGAACCTCTTAAGTTCCTAACTCTGGCTGTTGCTTCCATTACTATCATCTCCCTTTTTCTTTAATCTTAACTTCTTGTTTTATGACCACGATATATACGGGTGGGAGCAAATTCCCCTAATTTGTGTCCAACCATATTTTCTGTTACATACACGGGTATAAATTTACGACCATTATGGACTGCAAATGTGTGCTCTATAAATTTTGGTAAAACGGTTGATCTTCTAGACCAGGTTTTAATAACTTCCTTTTTACCTGATTCATTTAATACATCTACTTTCTTCTCGAGATGTTTATCTACAAAAGGTCCTTTTTTAATCGATCGAGACATAATTCTTCCTTCTTATCGTTTCTTTTTAGATTTAATAATATACTTATCAGAGTACTTACGTTTCTTACGAGTATGACCACCTTTGGCCAATACACCCCATGGAGACACAGGATGCCCACCACCTGATGTTTTCGCTTCACCACCACCCATTGGATGGTCGACTGGATTCATAGCAACACCACGAACTGTCGGGCGAATACCTTTCCAGCGATTACGTCCTGCTTTACCTATAACAATTGAATCATGTTCTGTGTTTCCAACCTGACCAATAGTAGCGTAGCATTCTCTTCTTATTAGATGAATATCATTTGATGGCATTTTCACGTGAACATACCCGCCTTCTTTAGCCACTACTTGTGCATATGATCCTGCACTTCTAGCAATTTGACCACCTTTACCCTGCTTGAACTCAACATTATGAATAGTTGTTCCAAGTGGGATTCTATCAAGCGGCAAAGCATTTCCAACTTTGATCGGAGCATTAGGTCCTGAAATTATTTGATCTCCAACTTCGATACCTAATGGAGCGAGAATGTATCTTTTCTCTCCATCAACATAAAAAAGTAAAGCGATTCTGGCGCTTCTATTAGGATCGTATTCGATGGCTGCAACTTTTGCAGGAATTTCATATTTGTTTCTTTTGAAATCAATGATTCTATAATGTTTTTTATGACCACCACCACGATGTCGGCATGTAATTCGACCATGATGATTTCTTCCAGCTTTTTGTGGAAGAGGTCTGATCAGAGATTTTTCCGGTTTTATTTTTGTGATCTCTTCGAACGTAAAACCGGTTTTGAATCTCATCGTTGGAGTAATTGGTCTATATTTTTTAATTCCCATTCTAAATCTCCCTAAGCCTCAAATTCGGCTATTGAATCACCTTCTTTAAGTTTAACTATAGCCTTTTTCCAATCGGCACGTTTTCCGGTATATCTTCCCATTCGTTTAACTTTACCGCGTTGACAAATTGTATTTACCCTGATCACGTCCACTTTGAAAATGTTTTCAATTGCTTTAGCGATCTCAATCTTATTTGCATTAACACTTACCCTAAAGGTATAACTGTTTGTAGCGTTTTGAACTGAAGAAGTTTTTTCTGTTATCATTGGGGCAATAACTATTTCTCTTGCTTGTTTCATTTTGCAAATACCTCCTTCATTTTATTCAATGCCGCTTCGGTAAGAATAAGACAATTGCAGTGAAGTACTTCATATGGATAAACACAATCCGCTCTATCCATAGTAACATAAGGAATATTAGAAAAAGATTTGATAACATTTAGATCACTTCCATCAATAAGAATAAGTTTTTTGCTTCTTTCCGGAGCTATCTTTGCAAGTAAATCTTTGGCAGCTTTTGTATCTGGTTTGTTGAAATCAAGTGAATCAATTAATATGACCTGTTTTTCATTAGCTCTTTCTGTAAGAGCAAGTTTTAGTGCTAGTCTTTTCTTTTTCTTTGGAATTTTCTTATACCAGTCTTTAGGTTTAGGACCAAAAGCAACACCACCACCAACACGAAGTGGAGTTCTTAAATTACCAGGTCTTGCATTACCAGTCCCTTTTTGTTTAAATAATTTCCTGCCGCTACCGTTTGCTTCAGCACGGGTTTGTGTAGAAGAATTTCCCTTTCTTTGATTACCGAGATAAGTCTTAATAACTTCATATATTAAAGCTTTGGGATTTTTTGATTCTACGGCAAAAAGGGATTTAGGAAGTGTTTTTGTTCCTGTCTCTTCACCTTTCATTGAATATTTATTTATTTTTAACATTTATTTCTCCCAATCACAGTTCTTTTCTAAGGCGGACAATTGAATTTCTATGTCCGGGAACAGCACCCTTAACCATAACCAGATTTTTTTCAACGTCAACCTTAACAACTTGCAGATTAAGAACTGAAACTTTATCTACGCCTTGATGCCCGGGAAGTTTTTTCCCTTTGAATACTCTTGCTGGAGTTGCGCATTGTCCGATTGAGCCAGGTCCTCTATAAGATTCATGAACACCGTGTGTTGCCTTAAATCCGTGGAAGTTATGACGCTTCATAACGCCTTGAAATCCTTTACCTTTTGAAGTCCCTGTAACTTTTAGAAGTTCATGCTCTTCAAACATACTTACATCAAAAACTTCACCTTCATTAATATCTTTATACAACTTCAGACGAAATTCTTTAAGATATCTGTATGGAGGACTGTTATGTTTTTTAAAATGCCCTAACATCGGCTTACTTACTTTCTTCTCATCTACTTCTTCAAATCCCAACTGCACTGAATCATATCCATGTTTTTCTTTGTTTTTACGATGAATAACACGACATGGTCCAGCCTTAATAACGGTTACAGGAATTACATTTCCTTTCTCGTCAAAAATTTGGGTCATCCCGATTTTTTTTCCAATTAACCCTATCATCTCAAACTCCTTTACGTCCTGATCTCAACATGTACACCAGCAGGAAGATTTAATTTCTTTAATGCTCCTGTAGTTTGTGGTGTAGGATTTACTATATCGATCAATCGTTTGTGCACTAACATTTCAAATTGTTCCTGTGCTTTTTTATTAACGTGTGGAGATTTTAAGACCGTATAAAGAGATCTTTCTGTAGGCAGTGGAATTGGACCAACGATCTTAGCGCCGGTGTTTTTTGTATTCTTGACGATCTCTGCTACAGATTTATCTAATAAGCGATAATCGTACGCTTTAAGTCTTAT
>DAOUTP010000228.1 GCA_030626645.1 Candidatus Cloacimonadota bacterium | reverse complement strand
GGATCATCGCATGTCCAATCATTGAATGCAATAATTATAATATCCTGAATGGGAAGGTTTTTACTGTTCTTATATTCTTCTTCAAGTAATTCAAAAGGTGTAAAATTTGTTAGCCAATTAAAAACGTTCATGGCATCAGATCGTGTTGTAACGAAAGTTCCTTTTAGCATCAGATCTTTATCTAATCCAATGATAGCTTCAGCTTTTATCAAGTCATTCTGCTCAAGTTGATATACAGCTTCGCGGATATCACCTTCAACTTTTTTCTTCTCATCATCTTGTATCCTATTATAAAATACTCTGGCTTTTGCAGTTCTGCCAATTATCTTACCATGACAATCATTAAGGACATTTGCACCTTCGGGGAGCCCTAATTTCTTTGCAAAAGCGGGGTATATCTTTATGTCAGTTTCGGATACACCTGGTTGTTTTAATGCCATTTCGTAGGCTTCTGCTGCAGTTACTTTTTTAACCTTTGGGTTTAACATCACAGTTTCTGCCACTACACGAATCTTAGAACAGTCATTAAGGTTTGAATAATATTGGTGGCTTGATTTGCTAGCCATGATCTCCTCCAAAAATCAAATTTTGGGATAAAAAAAAGCAGCCAAGGCTGCTTTAATTATGTTGATTTAAATTAAATTCTTTCAGGATAGACACTGACGAATTTTCGTCCTGCCTTTTTAGTTTCATATTTTACAAAACCTTCAATCAGGCTGAAAATAGTGTAGTCATTTCCAATACCAACATTTTCACCTTTATGGATTCTAGTTCCTCTTTGGCGAATGATGATATTGCCAGCTAAAACCTTCTGACCACCATATTTTTTCACTCCAAGATATTGAGGGTTACTGTCTCTTCCGTTTCTACTACTACCAACACCTTTCTTATGTGCCATGTTACCCCCTTATTTAATGATATCCTTAATTATTAATTCAGTATAATTCTGTCTGTGACCTTGTTTCTTCTCATAACCTTTTCTTCTCTTTTTCTTAAAAACAATAACTTTTTTATCCTTAAGATGATTTGTGATTTCAGCAAGAACTTTTGCTTTTTTAACAGTTGGTGTTCCAACTATAGTATCATTGTCAGTATGCAGAAGTAATACATTTTGCATTTCAATTTCTGCTCCGACTTCAAATTCACTCATGTATGGAACTTTTATTATCTGGTCTCTTTCAACCCTGAATTGAGTTCCCTTAAAATCTACTATTGCGTACATTTAATCTCCTTCTAACTACCAATTCATAATGAGATTATCTAAGAAATTTTGAGTAGTTTTATTGTCAAGAATATTATACTCTATCTTATTCAATTGTAAATTCTCTATTTGCCTTGGTTGAGAAAACCCTAAATTTATCAAAATCCAAACTGCTATCAGAAATGAATTTAATGGAATTTTCAATATCTTCAAAGAAATGAGGATTTTCATCAATAAATTTTTTTACGTTTTTATGAACCTTAATTGTCAGATCATCTTTTTTTAAGATGTATTTTGCCCGTTTTAACCAGCGGGAAATATGAACAGCTATCGAATCCCTGGATAGAAGACGACCAGTTCCGTGACAGTGTGGACACTGCTCAGAATAACTAAGAAGTAAGCTGGGACGTGTTCGTTTACGTGAAATTTCTATCAATCCTAAGGGACTGAATGGGTAAATTTTATGTTTGGCTCGATCCCTTTTCAAAGAATTCTTTAGAGCTGCATAAACTTTATCTTGATCTTTTTCATGTTTCATATCAATAAAATCAATTACCATGATACCGCTGAGATCTCGCAGGCGAATTTGTAGTGCAGCTTCAACGGCTGCTTCCATGTTTGTTTTTGTAATCGTTTCTTCATAGTTGTCTTTACCGGTGAAACTACCGGTGTTCACATCTATAGCGACAAGTGCTTCAGTTTGTTGGATGGTAATATTACCACCACTGGGGAGATTGACTCTCGATTTAAAGATATTTCCGATCTCTTTTTCTATACCGTAAGCATTGAATATGGGGGATTCTTCCTGATATAATTCTATCCTGCTAATTAATTCCGGAGCTATATCTTTTAATTTGGAAACGACCCTGCTCTTCATTTTTTTATCATCAACGACCATCCTGTCTATCGAAGAATTGAAGATATCTCGTACAAGGGAAAAGGATAGATCATTTTCATCATAAATGCAGGCGGGAGGTTTAGCATGTTTAGCTTGTTTATTGATTAATTTCCAGGTTCTTTCGATTCCAATATATTCTCGTTTGAAATCTTCTTCATTGATACTTTCCGTATCTGTTCGTACTATTATCCCTACATCTTTATCTTTTATTTTCTTAAGGATTTTCTTGATTCTGGTTCTTTCACCAGCAGAGGATATTTTTCTTGATATTGCAACTTTTTTTTCACCCGGCATGAATACAAGAAATTTCCCGGGAATTGAAAGTTTTCCTGTAACACGAGCACCCTTTTTTTGAATTGGCTCTTTTTTTACTTGAACTACTATCTCCTGACCAATAGAAAGTATTTTCCCAATGTCAGACGATTTTCGTTTTGCAAAGATATTCTTCTTTGTTTTGTTTAAAGACATTGAATCTATATCAGTAAAATGCAGAAAGGCAGTTCGAGACAGACCTATATCAATAAAAGCAGCACCCATTCCAGGAAGAACATTCTTAACAATTCCAACGTAAATGTTGCCGACGAGGATTTGATACTCTTTAGTTTCAGCAAAAAGCTCGACTAATCTATTATCTTCAAGAAGGGCTATTCTCTTCTCTAGCAGACCATAATTTATAATTAATTCATTAAACATATTTTTTCATTTTCTCCTCTTTGAAAGAGCCGATATTGATACAATTCCGTCAAGATATTTCTGATTATCTTTTTCTTGACACAGAATAGGTGAATAAAATTATTTGCAACCTGTTGATGCGAGGTGGAGCAGTCTGGTAGCTCGTCGGGCTCATAACCCGAAGGTCACAGGTTCAAATCCTGTCCTCGCTACCATTTTTTGTGGTCTTAATTGATCCTTATATAAAAGTTTAGATGTGATATGGAACAATTTGATTGTCTCTTGTGTAATAATCGACCAAAACATAACTAAAATCGAAATTTTCGTTCCAATATTGGCGGCGTAGCTCAGTTGGTTAGAGCATCGGAATCATAATCCGAGTGTCCGGGGTTCAAGTCCCTGCGCCGCTACCAATTTTTTAATATGCGCCAATAGCTCAGTTGGATAGAGCAACGGATTTCTAATCCGT
>DAOUTP010000330.1 GCA_030626645.1 Candidatus Cloacimonadota bacterium | reverse complement strand
TATCTACACCAGATAGAGTTATTTGTGAAAGCCTACAGAAAATACCACCACCACCATAGGCATTATTGTTATTTATCTTACATTTATCAATGTTAACTTGTGTATTCATTAATAATACACCACCACCACAGATTGGACCATCCTCAAAATATGTACTTCCACTCCCATTTGTAATTGTAAAACCACAAAGAACTGTTGTGCTATCTTCTCCCGACATTATTCTCACACAGCTTCCGTTTTGGTTACCATCGATTATGGTTTGATCAATGTATTGCTCATCTCCGGTTGTAAGATAAAGGCTGGCAACTGTGATATTTTTACCATTGTAATTTATATTCTCGTAATAGGTTCCTGGATAGACAAGGATTGTATCTGAATCTGCGGAAGCGTTGATTCCTTCCTGAATTGTAACGAAATTGCCGGTGCCGTCTTGTTTTATTTCCCAAATAACGGTATTTAGCAACGAAAAAAAACTTACGAAAACGAACATAAGATAAAATCTATTTTTCATCTCTCCTACAAGTTATATTTACATTGAATGATGAAATTAATAATAATTCATAAAAAAAGCGTCCGAGTTTTCGGACGCTTTTATAGTTTCAACAAGTACTACTCGTCGTAAGTTTCCATCTCATTTTCCAGTTCACCAAAAGCTTGAGAAGCTTTGAATTGATTATACAGAGCTTCTTCATTTTAGATCTGGTTCATAAGATTTTTGTTAACTGCTTCTTTAGGAACACTTACCCGAACAAAGGTTTGGAAACGATTATCATCACTTATTATTGTCTCCTGTTTTGTAACCATCACATTGGCAAATTTCGCTTTAGCAACAGCTTTTACAACTTTACTGGTAAGAGCAAGAACCTGTGGATTATTCACACCAGCCTCTTCTTCATAGTTCTTCACCATACCTTTTACATAAGTTTCAACATATTGTGCTGCTTGCAGCATTGCATTTGCATAAGCGGCATCGTAAGATGAATTTTGTGAAACTTTAGTAGCCATTCCATAAGTTTGAACGTATTCGGCGTTATCTTGATCTTGCCACCATTCCGGATAGTAAAGTTTTTTAACGCCTTTACCTCCTCTTCCACAAGCAGTTAAAAGAAGCATTACAACAACTAATACCGCCAAAATCTTAAACAATTTCATATTCCCTCCTTTATTTTTTGTATTCTTTTAATGGATGCTTATTGCATCCTTCACATATTCAATTTCATTTATAGGAATGATCGCATGTTTTTCATTAATTTCGAAAACATGCCAACAATTGCCCCGAAAATTATTTGGAACTTCAAAACTGGCAAGTAATTTATTTTGACCATATACAAAAACCTGAGCATTACTTCGCGATAGTTGTTTACTTCGCTTACTATTTTTATTTGTGTAATCGTGTACGGAATATCTATAATTGCCAACAGCTGGTTTATATATGGTTACTGTTTCAGGACCATACTTGTCCATATCATCTCTATCTAGAAAATCTTTTCCGTCGATCAGGATTTTATTCCTATACCATATATGAAAGTCCCCTCCTTCCGGATTAGGTCCGGAAAGATGAGCATCCAGATCTCTCGGTCTGCTTCCCCAGGTAAGAACAATTCTGAATTCTTTGATCTCGGGAGAGAGTGCACATACGATCTCTCTTGGTGTTTCATCCGCTCCCATCCGCACATTGGCAAATGTACTTATGTATCCTTCTTTGGAAATATCAAGTTTGTACTGTCCAATTTCTACTTCATCTATGAATATGCCTGTTTCGTCAGTTTCAATGGAACGGATTTGCTTCATATAATCTGTTATGCTCACTTTTGTATCACTAAGCAGATCACCGGTAACAGCATCCACTATCCTTCCAACAATTATTCTTGATTTCGGATAATATTTGATTTCACGATCAACTTCACCGCTTGAAGCATCAAGTGTAAATATCTTACAGGCCAATCCAGAACCTTGCGGAACTTTGATAAGATCAATCAGCTCACCATCTTTAAACACCGAGATCATTGGTTTGCTCTTACTTATTAAGGTAGGATCACTATTCATATCATCATCGGCAAATTTATCTTTTATCCAAAATGTAAAAAAACCGTCATTACCATATATTTTGAATACCTGTTGAGCTTCTGAAGTCATT
>DAOUTP010000043.1 GCA_030626645.1 Candidatus Cloacimonadota bacterium | reverse complement strand
TTACCTCTGGTAATAGTATTTTCTAATTCCGGGATAAGATAACCGATTTTCTGTCAAATAAAAATATTAATTTAAGAAAAATTAGTTGCATATTATTTTGGGTATGGAAAAAATAAACTCAAAAGAATGTTTCCGGAGGAAAAATGAAAAAGATCACTTTAATATTTTTATTCTTACTTCTAATAATTTCTGTTCATGCGCGACCAAGATATGATAGAGATCAAGCTTTAATATCAAGTTTACAATATGAAATGACGCGAGCAGATTCTGCTCATGGATTTGATGTATTAAGTTATGACATAACTATGGAAATTGATGAGGTGAATGATTATATTTCAGGAGCTGTTATAGCAATTGTGGAAGCGGAAGAAACAATTACAGAGATCATTTATGAATTGGAAGCAATGACTGTTATTGATGTTCAATTAAATGGAAGCACTGCAAGCCATACTTATGATGGCAGTTTAATAACTATTCAGCTTGGAACGGTAAACCCCGGAGAGCAATTCACAACAACTGTAGAATATTCCGGTAATCCCATCTGGAATGGCTTGGGAATGTATCTCAGTAACAGTAATGTATTCACTATTTCCGATCCTAATGCTTCCCGTTTTTGGTGGCCCTGTTATGATCATCCCTGGGATAAAGCGATCACAGATCTGCATATTACGGTTCGGGATGACTGGCTGGTTGCCAGCAATGGATTGCGAACTTCCATTGTGGATAATAATGATGGAACCATGACCCACAATTGGGAAGGATCAAATCCGATGGCAACTTATCTTGTTTCAATAGTTGCACAGAATTACGTAGAATTGAATGATTCATTCGGAGGTATTCCGATCCAGAATTTTGTTTCTCCCGGTCTTGTACCAAATGCAACGGAGGATTTTTCTAACCTGCCTTTTATGATGGAAACATATATTGATCTTTTTGGTGATTATCCATTTGAAAAATATGGAAATGCAGTAACAAATTTTGCTACGTACGCTGCTATGGAACATCAAACAATGACCACATTAGCAAGTTATTTAATAACAGGTAATCATACTTATGAAATAATTATTGCCCATGAGCTGGCGCATCAGTGGTATGGTGATTGTCTTACTTGTCTCACCTGGAAAGATATCTGGCTTTCAGAAGGATTTGCCACATATTCGGAAGCGTTATACATGGAAGCCTGGCAGGGATTTGAAGCGATGGTTGCTTATGTTTATACATCAATTCAACAATATTATCTTAGTTGGGGCGGCAGTTCACCGCATACTGTTTACGATCCTCCACCAGGTGCCTATTTCACACCGGCAACTTACGAAAAACCGGCAGCAGTTCTACACATGCTTCGTTTGAAAACCGGAGATGAAGTTTTCTTCCAAATATTACAAACATATTTTACTGAATATCATAATGGGAACGTGATCACGGATGATTTTCAGGAAGTATGCGAAACTGTTAGCGGAATGGATCTGGATCAGTTTTTCCTACAATGGATCTATCAACCGGGATTACCTTCCATACAATATACATACTTTTTTAATCCGTATTTGGCAATCCCACGCATTATGACTTATGTACAAACCGAATCCAACACCGATACCGATTTTTATATAGATGTACCATTTCATATTTATTTTGAAGCAAATCATGACTCTGTGCTGGTGCAAGGCACTCCTAACGAACCACAGCAAACGATTTCCATCACAGAAATTCCTGTTTATGATAACGTGGAATGTGACCCAAATAATTGGGTATTAAATACCGGTATGACATTTATGCAGGCTGAGATAAATAATGCCTATTCAGCAGATGAAAGTGTAATCATCTATTGGAATGAATTTTGGTCTGAAGTTGGAATTGACGGATATAATCTGTATCGTGCAGAATCTCCGGAAGATCTTTTTGTGTTGATCAATTCAGAGATAATTACAGAAACTTCCTACACAGATAATGATGTTGTAAATGGAACTACATATTATTATAAACTTAAAGCGATTAAAGATGAATTTTACGAAACTCCATTCTCGGGGATCTATGAGGCTACTCCTCTAAGCTTTCCGCTTGATCAGGGAATTTTGGTAATTGATGAAACAAATGATAATATCGGAACTCAAGGGAATCCTGATGATGCAATGGTTGATGAATTTTATGAAGATATAATTAGTTGCAGTTTCACAGCCTATGATTATGCTGATGAGGGTGAGCTTGATCTTGAATATATCGTAAATTTCTCAACTATCATATTCCATGATGATGACGTTATCAGCCATAGTATTAATGATAATCTTGATGTGCTTGGCTGCTATTTGGCAGGTGGTGGGAACTTGATAATTTCCGGTTGGAAGACAGTATTTGAAATTCCTGAATCTTTTCGATCAGATTTTCTAAATTGCAGTAATGTCCAACAAGTTTATGAATGGGAATTTACCGGTGCAACATCAGATGAATACGAAGATATAAACGTTGATCCCGATAAAGTTCACATTCCTTTTAATGGGATGCTTCCTTATATTGGAATTTTCCCGGAATCTACAAATGGTATCTATCAATATGATGGTGTTGCTGGGAATCAATATATCGGAGAGAACTGTGCACTCAAAGCTCAACCGGAAGGATGTTTCGTTCTGCTTGGGTTCCCGCTCTATTTCACTTATAACAATGAAGCTGAATTGTTCATGACTCAATTATTGGAAGAGATCGGTGAAGTTGGTGTGGAAAATGACATTGTACCTGCAGGTAAACCATATCTTACTAATTACCCTAATCCATTTAATCCATCAACTACAATTTCATTTTCAGTACCACAAACGTCCTCGTTTGTGACTCTTGAAATCTATAATTTGAAGGGACAAAAAGTGAAAGATTTTAATGTCATCCTGAGTGAAGTCGAAGGGCGAGAGGAAAACAATTATTCAATCACTTGGAACGGCACTGACCAAAATAATCAACCTGTTTCATCAGGTGTTTACTTTTACAAACTAAAATCCGGTGAATTTGAGATGAGTAGGAAGTGTTTGTTGTTGAAATAAAGTACTTCAACGTTGCGGTTGTGGAAGTAGTCAACCACTTTCCTTTTTTCTTTACAGAAATTCTTACTTCCCAATTTTTAGAATAATTTAGTAAGATATAGAAAAAATAGATTTTTCTAAGAGGAGAAACAATGGAAATTCTACATAAAGAATTAGAAATTTTAAGTTTTCTAAAAAAGGGTACCCTTGGAATTCTGGGAACAAATGACACAAATTCTGATAATGTACGACAAAGAGTGATGTATTATGGAATAGATGATGAATTTAATTGTTATCTTATGTCCACCAAAGAAAGTCCTAAGATAGATCAGGTCCAATCCTCATCAAAAGTATCCTTTATAATTTTAACAATAGAAGATCCATACGAAAATTCTTGGGAAATAGAAATCGATGGATTAGCAGAACTGCTTTCTGATAGAAAAGAAATAGATTTTGCTTTAGAAAAACTAAAAGGGAAAAATCCTTTTGCTGATGTTGTTTTAGAATCCGGCATTATTGAGCAATTTGATTTTGTAAAACTTACTCCGGATATTGTAAGATTCAGAAAATATGGAGAAGCATTAAGAGGGAATCCTCCAACAATTTTAGAAATGAAAGAATCGAAAAATTAATAGTTATAAAGAATGAGAAAAAATCAAGATTTATTAAGATGTTGGGAATATTTCCATTGTCACAAAAACAAATGTCCAGCACATAAATCCGATAATGAAAAGTGCTGGCTTATATCGGGGACACATTGTTATAACGCAATTCGGGGAACTTGGATAGAAAAGATGGAGGTTTGCCTGAAATGCCGAGTATATGAAAATAATTTTGACAGTAAAGATTGGAAATCGACAATATTATTAATATCTGAACAATTCAGTAATTATAAAAAAAGAACAGAAAATGACAGCCGAACCTTGAAGGAAAGTAAAAAGAAACTTCAGGAATTTAAAACTACGAGTTCATATTTGTTAAAAGAATTGGATAAAAAAAGCCGTGAAGTAAAAGAAGAAAGAAACAATTTGGAAGTAAAAGTTACAGAAAGAACAAAAGAATTGGAACATCTGCATTATGAATTGATTAGATCTTCAAAAATGGCAACAGTAGGTAGATTTTCCGCTGGAATCGCCCACGAAATAAATAATCCTCTGGGAGCAGTATTATATTATACTCGAAAAATTCTGACAGGTCCGGAAATTAAAAAACAAAATCGTGATGATCTGGACTTAATTCTAAAAGGTCTGATCCGAATTGAGAATATTGTCAAACAAATCCTGAGCTATACAGGATATCGCAAAACAGATCTTCAACCATCGAACATTAATCATATACTGAAAGATGCGATCGTTTTTATTCCTCATAAACAAAATAACAAAATGATAACTTTGAATTTAGCACCTGAAGAGACTTTACCTCCGGTTATTCTGAATTCGTCGCAAATACAACAAGTATTTATAAATATTATCAATAATGCAATTGATTCTATTGGATCCGACGGGAAATTGGAAATCGAAACGTTTTATGAAAACGAGATGATAACTATTACCTTTAAGGATACAGGGAATGGAATGGATAAAGGAGTACTCGAAAAAGTATTTGATCCGTTCTTTACAACCAAAGATGTAGGAAAGGGAACGGGTCTGGGACTATTCATTTGTTATAATATTCTGCAACTTTATAACGGATCTATAGATATTAAAAGCAAAAGAGGAGAAGGAACCGAAGTAACAATTTCATTACCGGCTCCGAATGGGAATAATGAGTAATTATAAGATATTAATAGTTGAAGATGATATCCTAGTGCAAACAATGCTGAAGGATTCAATGAAGGAAAGCGGATTCTCAATTACTATGGCTTCCGATGGTCGAGCAGGATTAACAAAGTTTCAAAAGACATATTTTGATCTGGTTTTGTTGGATATAAAATTACCAAAGATGAATGGAATCGAATTGCTGAAAAGAATAAAAGAGATTTCTGAAGAAAGCACTGTAGTTATGATGACAGCTTTTGGTGCTGTAGAAACTGCCGTTGAAGCAATGAAGGCGGGAGCTTATGATTATGTTACTAAGCCGTTTTTACCAGAGGAACTAATCTTAATAATGAAAAAGGGATTGGAACTGCAAAAATTGAAAAGAGAAAATGTACTGCTACGAAAAGAATTGAAACAGCAGTATTCACTTGGAAATCTTATCGGTAAAAGCAAAGCAATGCAAGATATTTATCAATTGATCGAGATCATTGCACACGGCAGAAGTACAGTCCTAATCCAGGGAGAGAGCGGAACTGGAAAAGAATTAGTTGCAGAAGCTATTCATCATCTGAGTGATCAAAGAGATAAACCATTGATAAAAGTAAGTTGTGGAGCTCTGCCGGAAACTCTTTTGGAAAGCGAACTTTTCGGGCATGAAAAAGGCTCTTTTACAAATGCTGTAAAAACGAAAAAAGGTAGATTCGAACTTGCAAATCATAGTACTATTTTCTTAGATGATGTGGATGATATGAGTCCACTCGTGCAAATGCGGCTTTTAAGGATTTTACAAGAACGAGAATTTGAACGTGTCGGTGGAACTGAAACAATCAAAGTAGATATAAGGATAATTACTGCAAGTAAAGTGGATCTATTAACTTTAGTTGATGAAGGAAAATTCAGAAAGGATTTGTATTACAGGCTAAATGTTGTACCAATAATCATACCTCCACTAAAAGTTCGTAAGGGAGATATCCCTCTTCTTGTAAATCATTTTTTGAAGAATCTGAATTTGCAATTGAACAAAAATGTAGAAATATCATCAGAAGCAATTCATGTATTGATGAATTATGATTGGCCGGGAAATATCAGGGAACTAGAAAATTTAATTGAGCGTTTGGTAACATTATCAGTTTCCGGCAAAATCAAAGCTTCGAATTTACCTGAATATTTAATAATAATAAAAAAATCAAGTTCGAGCAATTTAAAACTTAGAATTCAGGAAGTTGAAACAAAACATATTCGCAAAATCTTGGAACAAACAAATTGGAAGAAAAATAAAACTGCTGAGATATTGGGTATATCTACAAAGCATCTCTGGGAAAAAATGAAGAAATACAATATTGAATAACATTACCATTTCGGAATAGTATTACCAACAGGTAACGTTATTAGAGGGTTTTTCCTCTTTTCTTTTTATTTCATATAATTTGGAACTTATACTATATTTATGATCTTTACTGATGAATAAAGTTCTTATAAACAGCTTATTCTTTAATTAATTACGTAATATTAGAATTAGTGTTTCTGCAATTTCTCTCTACAAAAATTAACAATTTACAAAATTTTCTTTAAATTTTTATTTTATTTATAAAAGACTTTTATCACAATCTTTCAAGATATTAAAATAAAACAACTTACAATTTTCTAAAATCTTCTGATGATTTCTAATACAGTAATTCTCTGCATCTCACAGAAGTTAGATTTTCGTATTTGGCATAATTAATGCTAAATTAAATTGCAAAAATCTGATCAATGGAGGTTGTAAATGAATCAATTTAGTCTTTCAGGTGCGAGCAAAGATAAGAAATTGCTTATTACTTTATTTTTATTATGTATGGCTCTTTCATATCTAGTTGCACTGGTTAATGTTTATGAAAAAACACATTTCACGTTGTCCGGAACAGCAGATCATTATGCAGGTAATGAGGAAGAAATGATCTTCGAAAAAGGATTTTCGGAAATGATAGAAATAACTCATCCTCATCTTTTGGGAATGTCGATGATGTTTTTCCTTTTATGTGGAATTTTTGTCTTTTCTTCGGTTTCAGTCTTACTAAAAGATATAATTATAATAACTTCATTTGGCTCAATTATAATAGATTTAGGATCTGCTTGGCTGATTCGTTATGTTTCATCACAATTTGCAATTTTGATGACTATAGCTGGGATGATAATGGGACTGAGTTTCCTTTTCATGTTTCTCATTCCCTTGAAAGACATGTGGTTTACAAAAAAAGATTTATAATTCATTAATTAATTAAAGAGAAAGTAAATTTTATTATGAAAGGGGGTGAGTATGGCAAATTATGGAGTTATGGTGTTTTTACCAAAACTCTTTTGTATCATCGTAAAAGAAATAACATGATCTAAAAAAAATTAAAAAAAGGAGCTACAGATGAAAAAAAGTATGATTATAATTTGTTTTATGCTTATCAGTTTATTTATTTACGCACAAGTTGATATAAACTTTGGCGGAGAACTCAAATTTCGTAACAGAATTAATTTAGAAACAGAAGGTACAAGTCCTGGATTTGAATTTTATGAACTTGAATTCTTCATGGATGGAGATATCACAGATTACAATTCTTTTTATATAGAATACACAGCAATGCATAAAAACAAACCTGAACCTGAAAATGTTTGGATAGATCTGCATGCACCAATGCGTCCCGCATTTGCTCAGGGTGGAATGGGAGTACGTATTGGTCATTACCATGTTCCTTTCGGTTATGAAAATGATGACAATGAAGGCTACATGTATCATGGAAGATCTTCTGTAAATCACTCTCAAATCCATGGCAGAACAGTAGACGGTTGGAAATTAAGAAACAGACAGATTGGCATTACAGGCTGTTATTCAGTAGGTCCTGTAACAGCATGGTTAGGAATGTTTAACGGTAATGGAAACTGGACACAATATGATGCAAGTGACAGCAAAATGTGGGATTATGACTATTCTGCAAAGGTTCAAGCAAATGTTGCAGATATTGAGTTTGGTGCAAGTCACTGGCTGGCTCCCGGAGTCGATACAAGAACTGTTGATGATGATGGAGAACCAACTGATTATAATGGTCACGGTGGAGATTATAATCACACCAGAGACATCACACGTACCGGTGTTCACTTCAAATGGCCTGCTTCTTCACTTTATGTAGCACAAGATCCTGCACTTGGTGGTGCACCTTTCCTTATCTTTGGAGAATACATTATGGGAGAGCATAAAGATGTATATGACTGGGATCTTTTTGATTCAGATCAAAAACTTTGGGGATATTTTATTGAAGCACAGTTCGGTATAATCCCTGAAACCTTAATTGGTTTTATACGCTATGATTATTATGAGCCCAATGAAGATATTGAAGGTGATGAAACTGTAGCAATCACACCTGGTATCGACTGGTTTTTCTGGAATAGTATGAAAGTAATAGTTGAATACGATTATATTCATAATGAAAATGAAGATGTTACAGCTAAACAAGACAGAGTTGCTCTGGAGATATCTCTTACATTCTAAGAGTGTTAATAGAAATTAATAAATAACAGAAATCAGTTGAGGTTATTGTTTTCCTCTCTATTGATTGTAAAAAAATCAATAAATGTATTCTGCTTATTTAGGGAGCAGGAAGCTTTTCTCCCCCTTGCTCCCATTTTTATTTAACAAACTCTATGAGTAAACAGAAAAAAATTAAGGAGAAACAATGAAAATGCCTAAAATATTAATTAGTGTTCTTTTTATGCTGATACTTTTTGGAAATTCAGCTTATGGTTTCGTTCTGCTTACACAAGAGCAAGCTATGCAAGAAATGTTTTCTGACGTTGATGAGATTGTAGAAGAAACCAAACAAGCTAATCCTGAACAAATAGCAGCTATGAAAGAATTAATGGGTGGAAAGTTAGTTCTATTTCAAAAAGGAGATGCAGCAAAAGCAATTGGAGCAAAGACCGAGTTTACATTTTATTTCGGGATAAAAAACGGGAAAAAAGTAAGTGTTTCAATAATTGAAAAACAACCAGGAAAATGGGGACCGATTGAATACATCGTCAATATGAATATGGAAGGAAAAATTCAGAATTTAGCAGTTATGTCTTTTGTTGAAAAAAGAGGTAAGCCGATTGCCAAAAGAATATTTCTGAAACAATTTATCGGTAAAACCATTAAAAATAAGTTCAAAGTAAAAAGAGATATTCGCCCAATTACCGGTGCAACTATATCTTCTCGAAGTGCATGCTTTGCTGTAAAAAAATGTATTGTTTTGTATGAGGAATTATATCTCAAAGTATTAGTTAGTTCTAAACAGGAGTAATAAGTAATTTCGTAAAACACTCTTTGTAATAAAAATTGAGTCTAATTTGAAGTTGAGTTAATTTGCTCAACTTCTTTTTTATGTTTCCAAAGTGAGATAGAATCCAGAAGCAATGAGCCTTTATGGTATACTTTTTCAATCCGCCCGAAATAAAAAATCATTGATTAATTTTACATTCTAATTATAATAAAATAAATGCTTTACAAACCAAATTCAGGAATAAATATTGCGTGTAAAATTGATGTAATAAAATAATAACAGGAGGATAGATCATGAAGTATTTTTTAATAATTATTTTTATTGTTTTTGCACTTTCACTCTCTGCTAATCTTAATCAAGTTGTTGAATACAACGATAGTTGGAATGAACAGGGATTTACACTTGAATATCAGAATTCATCCGGTGTTCAAGTCAATCACTCAATTCAGAAATTCAATTTTGTAGAACAGGAGATCAATCGTGAAATGCTGCAGACGATCAATCTGCCAGGAAATTTCCTGCCAAATAATGAAGGCATGCCAGATCTGCCGGGTGGAGGAAGATACATTGCTATTCCACAAGGTGCTCGAGCCGAATTGAATATCCTGGAATATCGCACAGAAAGGTTCACAAACATTGAAATGGCTCCTGCCTTCCGCATTCCACTGGATACCAATGATAGTCCTCTGGAATACAATCGGAATAACCAGGTTTATGCGACAAATGAATTTTATCCTCGTGAATTTGCTGCAATTTCCCAGCCTACTCAAATCCGGGGAGTTGACGTTGTAATGCTGGGGATAACGCCATTCCAATATAATCCGGTAACCAAAGAATTATTGGTTTATCGTGATCTGAAATTGGAAGTTAAATTTACTGGTGGAAATGGTCAGATCGGTGTTGAACGATTACGTAGTCGCTGGTGGGATCCAATTTTGCAGGATGCAATTCTGAATCATGAGTCTATTCCTGTTATTGATTATTCGCAACGTGAAAACAGACGCGATGGTTTTGAATATCTTATCATTTGCCCTGATGATCCAATTTTTCTGGCTTGGGCAGATTCGATCAAAGTTTTCCGCCAGCAACAGGGAATCTCTACCACTGTGATGACTACGGATGCAGTTGGTGGTAACACCCCTACAGCAATTGAAAACTATATTGATGATATCATGGACCCATCTACAGGCTGGGATCCAGCACCGGCAGCTATTCTACTTCTGGGTGATTATGGAACTACAGGGAATACAGTTGTTTCGCCTATTTGGAATAGCTATTGTGTTTCTGATAATATTTATGCCGATGTAAATGATAACAGTATGCCGGATGTGATCCTAGCTAGAATGACAGCACAGGATGCCACACAACTTGAAACAATGATTACAAAGTTCCTCAATTATGAGAGAACCCCTCCTACAGATTTTGATTTTTATGATAATCCGATTACTGCTTTAGGTTATCAAACTGAACGCTGGTTCCAGATCTGCTCTGAATCGGTAGCAGGTTTCTGGGAAGTAGTTCAAGGCAAAATAGTTAACAGAATAAATGCAATTTATAGCGGTAGTCCAACAACAGGACCATGGTCAACAGCAACTAATACAGCCACTGTATTGAATGTTTTCGGTCCAAATGGGTTA
>DAOUTP010000341.1 GCA_030626645.1 Candidatus Cloacimonadota bacterium | reverse complement strand
CATGGCTATCAACTTTCCAAAATAGTCTATAGTAGGAAGGCAGCTTATAACCATTTGCCACATTCCCGCCCAGAATGATCTTAAAATTATTTTCATAAGAAAACTCAGGTTCTATCTTCCAGCTTGTATGATCATTAAAATCTGTTGTTTTATCCCAACGGACAGATCCGGTTAAACTTGTAGTATAAGGAAAATGTTTTTGTTTGAGCTGAGTCTTTCCAAAAATCGCATAATTATTCCTGAAAACTTCTTCAATGGATTGAGCTGGATAATTCAGATCAGTATATTTAAATTCTTCGTATCGGTAATCTCCACCCCAATCTATGTAAAAGACATCACCCATATATTCCGAATGCAGTTTAATTCCTCTACTAATTTGTCGGTTCCTGGCAAGAGTTGCTAAATCAATATAAGTCGACCAAGTCGAATCAAGACGGGTATTATCATAAAGAGATTTGTCGAGGGAGTAGAAAAGATCTGCTTTTATTAGGTAATCTTTCAATTTTTTGGAGTAGTTTACAACATGTTTCTGTGATTGCCCTGTAAGCCTGCTATTTTTATACCACTCCAAAGATTCAATATTACCCGGAAGTTTCTTAAAAAAATCCTGGAATAGGAATTTGTAAGATAGCATTCCAATCGATCCGTAATAACCTAAACTGATATTTGCATCGTAAATTAGTTTTTCATTGTAATCTCTGATTCTCAGCGTATCGGGATTTTCTGCAGGAATATACTCAAAGTCGTTGCGGGCAAAACTTTTTCTTATGAAAGCATAAAGCTGAACCTTAGAATTTGCAGCAGATAATGTTAATGAGTGTTTATCTAAACCGAATGAGCCGAAAGTATGACTTGCATTTGCCATATATTTACTGGAAGCTCGTTTTGTATTAATGTTTATAATTCCACCCATCGAACCGGCACCACCAATACTGCTGGAACTGCCCTTCACCACTTCAATACTTTCGATTATCTCAGCCGGAATTGTTGAAATATCAAAGGCTGATCCGCTTTTATTCAAAGGGATTCCATCAAGCATTACCAATGTATGACGCGCTTTGTAACCCGGAAAAATGATCTTCTGTTCTTCTCCGGTGAGTGGAGTTCCAGAGATTTGCAGATCAGTACTATTTCGTAAAATATCTGCCGCTGAGCCAGAAGTATTGCCAGTTTTTATAACAACAATCTCGTTGGAACCGATCAGTTCTCTTTTCCTTTTTTCAATTACCCTCAATCCTTGAATTGTAATGACATCACCTTCTAAAATTACAATTTCTGTGATGTAACCTGCTAATAATGTTTTATCTTTGTAACTGATCTTATGAAAGGTGATCTCGTCTTCTGCAGATACATCCACAATCTTGAAATACCCATTCTCACGCGAGATCACAGCTCTATTGTTTACTGTAATTATTACATTCCCTATAGGATCACCTTTAGTATTTATTATACGTCCTGTGATATTCAGACCAATCAATTTCATCGATATTATTAATAGGATAACAATTGTTTTAATTCGCATTTTTCCCCGGATATATTAAATTTGGTTTTCCAGAAACTGGATTCTTTATTATTTTCAAATCTGCATTATAAAGTTCTTTTAGGTTCTCTGAATTAACAATATTCTCTGGTATTCCATCAGCGATCACAACTCCTTCCCTGAGCATAACAATTCTCTCACAATATTCACTGGCTAAATTTATATTATGGGAAACCAGAATGATAAGTTTATTGTGCTCTCTATTTATCTCGGAGAGCAGTTGCATTATCTCTAATTGATGATTTATATCAAGATTCGCAAATGCTTCATCCATCAGTAAAACCTGGGTTTCTTGAGCTAATGCCCGTGCTATGGAAACGCGCCTGCGTTCCCCACCACTAAGTTGTGAATAAAACTTACTTTTCAAGGAATGGAGATCTAACTGCATTAATATCTGCTCAACTTTTTTCTTATCAATATTTGTGTAGTTTTGCCAGCGTCCAAGATATGGAAATCTTCCCATTAACACCAGCTCTTCAACTGTGTAATCAAATTG
>DAOUTP010000073.1 GCA_030626645.1 Candidatus Cloacimonadota bacterium | reverse complement strand
CAGCAAAGCATTTTATCACAAACTTCTGCTACTCGATCTGTACCGCTTTTGTGTCTTTTGCTGGTTAAAGTTACTTTTCCTCCAAATCCGTTAACAACTTCGAAGATACGTTGATCATCTGTTCCTACAATAACTTCAGCAAACAAACCGCTTTTTTGCGCCTGTTCATAAACATGCTGGATAATGTATTTATTTCCTAATTTTGCCAGAGGTTTTCCGGGGAAACGAGTGGAATCAAATCTGGCAGGAATTATTGCAATAACTTTCATTATTTTGCTTACTCCTTACTACTTACTATTTTCTGATTTCCATTTCATGATAAACTTTGAATAATCTTAAATTATCTTTCAGTTCTGTGGTAATGTAACTAGCTTTTAGCTTCATCCTTGAAAGTTTCTTAGAAGTTTCTAAAGCTAATCTTTTTTCTGTGATCTCATCTGTATTTATTATCGCAGACTGAACTTTTTTCTCAAGATATTTTGCAATTTCAGATCTTGCTTCCACCGCTGCTTTTTCCCAGGCAAGAACCAATGAGGATGAACTCACGGTCTTAAAACAAGTTATTGTATTTCCTGAAATTTCCAACTTATCTTTCTCAAAGTACAACGGATTCCTTCGGATATCAGATCTTTTGTAAGAAGCTTCTATTTCCTTATTGTTTGTAGAGAACAAACCAAAGAAATAAGCAAGTGCTTCTACTGAATCTACCAATTCAAGTGAATTGTAAATTCCTTTAGTCTTTTGCGGTGAAGAACTTACGTTCAATTTGAATTCAGTAACGTTCGATTTTAAAATATTCTCACTGGAAGTAGCTGCATATTTTTCTATCGTATACGAAGCATGATTTCTACTTTCCATAACTGCTGCCATCTGTTTTGCAGTTTCCTGCATTTCATCAGAATTCATACTTTTTTGTGATATTCCAACCACAAAATCATCGGGTGTATTATAAACCCATTTTGGTAGCAGAGGGATCTCAAATCTATCTCGGGTTTCCTGCCGATAGATTTCTTTATGTGTTGCACATCCTGCAATTATGAACAATATTAAGGTCAAAATTATTTTTTTTTTCATTTATTATCCCCTTTCAACTTATCCCATACGGAGCATAGGACAAGTTTACAGACTAGGCACAAGCCGATAGGTCTTGTGCTAAGTTGATCTACTCTTTTTTTTATTTTTCTTCAAATATACAAGAAGTGAAGTTACGTCAATATGATTTACTCCTGGGATCCTGGATGCCTGTCCCAGAGAAGTTGGTTTAATTTTATTCAATTTTTCTCTCGCTTCATAAGCAATTGATTCAATTTTCATATAATCTATATCTCTTGGAATTTTGGAATGCTCCATTTTCTCAAATTTATCAATTTCTGCCATTTGCCGTTTTATGTAGCCTTCATATTTTATATTTAATGCAATCCTATTTTGGATATCCTCAGAAACATCTTTCGGAATTATATAACCGAATTTAGCGAGATCTTTAAACGAAATTTCCGGGCGTTTAAGAATTTTCTCAAATTTCATAGGTTCTTTGAGTTTTGGATGTTTATTAGAAGCAGTTGCTTTCAAATATTTCATTTCTCTATTGAATATTCTTTTCATTGTTAAGAATTTCTGCCAACGTACATCACTCACTAAACCCAATTTATAACCGATTGGCATCAATCTTTCATCTGCATTATCCTGACGAAGGAATAATCTGTATTCAGCACGGGAAGTAAACAATCGATAAGGTTCATTAGTCCCTTTTGTGACCAGATCATCCAGAAGAACACCCAAATATGATTGCGATCTATCGAAGATCACTGGTTCTTTTTTATCCAAAGCAAGAACCGCATTAATACCTGCCGCAAGTCCCTGAGCTCCCGCTTCTTCATAGCCGGAAGTTCCATTGATCTGTCCTGCCAGATATAATCCTGATACAATTTTTGTTTCCATGGTAGCTTTGATTTCATCAGGAATTACATAATCGTATTCGATAGCATAACCATAGCGAATTATGGAGGCATTATGCAAACCAGGAATGGAATGGATCATCTTCTTTTGAATTTCCGGTGGAAGACTATTGGAAGTTCCGTTCACATAAGCTTCAAATGTATTTACGCCTTCCGGTTCTATGAACACATGATGTCGATCCTTACCGGAAAATTTGACGACTTTATCCTCTATTGATGGACAATATCTTGGTCCAATCCCACTTATATATCCTCCATAAAGTGAAGACTTCTTAAGATTAGAATTAATTATTTTATGCGTTTCTGGATTTGTAAAAGTAAGGTAGCAGCTTACATCATTTCTTAATGTGATGTCTCTGTAATATGAGAATCCTTGAGGGTTTTCATCCCCGGGTTGCTCTTCTACCTGGTTCATGTTCACGGTTCGTAAATCAATTCTAGGTGGAGTTCCTGTTTTGAATCTTGCCAGTTTCAATCCAATTTTTGCAAGTGAATCTGATAGCTTATTAGAAGCAGGCTCACCAGCTCTTCCGGCACTTATATTTACATTACCAATATGAACAAGTCCCTTTAAAAAAGTACCGTTTGCCAAAATAACTTTAGGTGCAAAATATTCTTCTCCCAGGTTGGAACGTACTCCTTTTACAGTTTTTTCGTCACACTCAAGAATTATCTCATCTATCATTGATTCAACGATATCAAGATTATCCTGATTTTCCAATGCGCGATACATAACCTCCGAGTACTGCATCCTGTCATTTTGCGATCTTGGTGCCCAGACTGCCGGTCCTTTTTTCCGGTTCAGCATCCTGAACTGAATACCCGTGATATCTGCAGCTTTGGCAAGTTCTCCGCCCAATGCATCGATCTCTCTGGCAAGATGTCCTTTTGCAGGTCCTCCCACCGAAGGATTACAGCTCATACGCCCTATCGTCTCTATTTTTATCACAAAGATAAGGGTGCGTGCACCCATTCTAGCAGCAGCAAGAGCCGCTTCTATTCCTGCATGTCCGGCACCAACAACAATTACATCATATTTATTCATAATTTCCTAACAGATCTATTTTACTGAATCTGATATTATTTCTAATTCTATTAATTTCCAAATGTTGATAATACTCTTAAGTGTCAAGATAGTTCAAGTTAAGTGCTTTTTTTGATTTGACAAAGATAGCATAGTTTAAAGTTTAGAAAGTTGATGCTTTGCAGGGAAATAAGTATTAAATAAAATTGGTTTAAATAAAAGAGAATTAATATAATAAAAAATAATTGGGAGTTATATTTATAAATGACTAAACAAAAAAGAACAGCGATAAATCCGAGAAGAGATGAGGATTATCCAAACTGGTATCAGGAAGTTGTTAAAGCTGCTGACATGGCAGAAAGCAGTGATGTTCGCGGATGTATGGTGATCAAACCGTGGGGATATGCAATTTGGGAAAATATTCAAAAGAACTTAGACGCAATGTTCAAAGATACAGGGCATGTTAATGCTTATTTTCCACTTTTTATTCCAAAAAGTTTTTTTGAAAAAGAAGCCGAACATGTGGAAGGTTTTGCCAAAGAATGTGCTGTTGTTACACATACAAGATTAGAAGATGATGGGAAAGGCGGATTGAAACCTGCCGGAAAACTAACTGAAGAACTTATTGTACGTCCTACAAGTGAAACCATTATTGGAGCATCATTCAGTAAATGGATAAACTCTTATCGGGATCTGCCTTTGCTGATAAATCAATGGGCAAATGTAGTCAGATGGGAGATGCGAACTCGATTATTTCTGCGTACAACAGAATTCTTGTGGCAAGAAGGACACACAGCACATGAAACCAAGAAAGATGCTTTGGAAGAAACTTTTAAAATGTTAAATGTTTATGCTGAGTTTGCAGAAAAATATCTTGCTATGCCGGTAATAATGGGTGAAAAAACCGAATCCGAAAGATTCCCTGGTGCAGTAAACACTTTCTCCATTGAAGCAATGATGCAGGATAAAAAAGCTCTTCAGTCCGGGACATCACATTTCTTAGGATTAAATTTTGCAAAAGCTTCCAATATTAAGTTTCAGAATAAAGAAGGAAAAGAAGAATTTGCATGGACTACTTCCTGGGGAGTTTCAACCAGGCTTATTGGAGCTCTGATCATGGCACATAGCGATGATGATGGGCTGGTACTTCCACCAAGAATTGCACCTTCACATGTTGTGTTAGTCCCAATTTATAGAAATGATGAGGAGCATGCAAAAGTTATGGCTTTCATTGATGAACTTATTTCTCAAATGAAAGAAATGAGATACCATGAAGAAAAAATTCGCTTCCAAATTGATGACCGCGATTTGCGTGGTGGTGAAAAACTTTGGGACTGGATCAAGAAAGGTGTTCCTATAAGGCTTGAGATCGGACCTCGTGATATTGAGAATAATTCCGTTTTCATGGGCAGAAGAGATAAAGATGCAAAAGATAAAATCGGAATGAAGGTAGATGATTTCGTGAGTAACCTAACCGAGATTCTCGACGAGATTCAACAGAATATTTTTGATAAAGCTCTGAGATTCCGAAATGAGAACATGATAAATATTGATGATAAAGTTGACTTTTATAAATTCTTTACACCTAAGAATAAGAACAATCCTGAAATTCATGGTGGATTTGCCATAAGCCATTGGTGTGGAAATCCTGAATGTGAAGTAAAGATCAAGGATGACCTGAAAGTTACTATCCGCTGTATTCCAATTGATGCCATGGAAGAATCAGGTAAATGTATTTACTGCGGAGAAAAAAGTAACAAACGCGTGATTTTTGCGAAGGCTTATTAATGGATTTCTATATCAATAAAGGTGACGAAATAGAATTATTCAAGCTTCTCAAAGCTGCTGGTGTATGTGATTATTACAGTGATATTCGCCTTTTTATAAAGGATGGACTTGTAGAAGTTAATGGTGAGGTCAACAAACTCAAACATACAATGATAAAGATAGGTGATCTTGTTGAGTATAAAGAACACAAGATCGTTATTTTAGAAAGTAGACCAAAGAAAGAACAAAGAGAAGAGAGAGAACAAATCTCCAAAGAACAGAGACCTACATCTCAACGCGTTCAACATGGAAAATTCAAATCGTGGCGACCAAAACCAATTGAATTGGAAAATGATCTGGAAAATGAGATTCACACAATATCACAGAAATTACATGAGAAATTGTTATTCAATAAACTCACTCTTTCGCTTGCAGAGTCCTGTACGGGTGGAATGATACAAGAAATGATCACATCAAATTCAGGTGCTTCCAAATATTTCATGGGTGGAGTCGTAAGTTATTCAAATCAGGCAAAAATAAATATTCTTAAGGTAAAATCGGAAACTATCGATAAATTTGGTGCTGTTTCCAAAGAAACCGCAATAGAGATGGTTAAAGGAACAAAGAAAATTTTTAGAACAGATATTTCTGCTTCAATTACAGGCATTGCAGGTCCGGCAGGAGGAACTCCCGAAAAACCAGTCGGTACGATCCATATTGCTATTTCTATTAATGACAAAATTATCAGTAGGAAATTATCACTTTCGGGAAATAGGGAAAATATCAGAAAAAAATCGGTTTTAATATTATTTAAACTGCTTTTAGAAAATATATAATTCTTGCCAAAAAACAATAATTGTTTGTTTTGAACTTATACTTAATTTGGAGATTTGAATGTATAAAATTTTATTAATTATATCGTTGATCATCTGTTTCAGTTTGGTTTTTGCTGGGAATTTCGAAGTCATCAGTCAAACTGAAAATGAACTGGTCGTGAAATTCGTTCTTCCTGAATATCAAACGGAAATTATATCAACAAAATTAGGAGCTTTTAATAAAATTATCTGTACTGATGCCTCTTATCCTGTTGAAGGTGGATACCCTTTGTTACCTTTCTTCACTGAGATCATCGGATTACCAATTGATGGAGATGCCTCCTTCCTTGTAATTGATAGTAAGCAAAAAACTATCCCCAACTTTAAAGTTTATCCTGCAGAAAAGATGATACCTTCCGAAACTTCTGTTAACTATCAATTCTATATGGAAAAAGATATTTATGATTTTTCTGTACTTTATCCCACTCATATTATTGAAAAAGGATCTAAAGCTTATATCGGTGATAGATATTTTATGGGATTTAACATTCATCCTTTTCAATACAGAGCAAGAGATAATGAACTTGTTCTTACTGAAGAGTTGACAATTCGTATTAACATTACCGGTAACAAAAGCAGAGTCATTTCGCAAGGTGAAAACTATATCGATAAGATAGCTGATTCTTTTTTCCTGAATAACAATTTCTCAACGAATTGGCGAAAAGAAAAACAGAGATCAGGATATATTCCATCCAGAGATAGTGATGATGTTAATGAACTAAGACTCATAATTGACGAAGAAGGAATTTATAAGATAAGCTATGAGTATCTTATGGAATACCTGGCAGCTCTAGATTTTCCTCTCGAATATGAAATGGCTTTCGATTGGGATGAAATTGATCCTCGTAATCTGGAATTATCATGCATGGGAAATCCCGTTCCCATTCATTTTGTCGGTTCTGCTGACGGTTCGTTTGATCCGGGAGATTACTTTGAATTCTATGGTGACCGCCATTACGGTGAAAACAATTATTACGATGATTACACATCTGAGAATTCTTATTTCTTAACATTATTGGATCAACCAGGAAGCAGAATGGCAGTTGAAAATGGTGGTTTGGGTAACATAAATCCAGGCCAATTCACAATTCCCGAATCATATCAGCATACTGTCCATTTTGAAGAGCAGAATACTAAAGATCATCTTGGAGCACAATATTTGCATAATTCAGAAGATTTTTACCGTGAAGATATCTGGTTTTGGGCTAGAATTTATTCTCCATCCTTAGAGATATACCCGTTTGAGCTTCAATATCCCGATCAACGCCCGACTAAAAGATTTACAGCACAAGCCTGCCTTTTCAGTGTTACATTTAATAAAGATAATTATTCTCAAATTAACCATTCTGCACAAATTAATATCAATTCCTCACAGATCGGTCAGCATGAGTGGAATGGACAGTCTGAACAAATGTTTGATAATTTTAATGATCCATTATCGAATAGTTATTTATTCCACGGTGAGAATAATATGTACGTAATTTTGCCCGGAATTCCAGGCATTGAAAATCAGCAGATCATGCTTGATTACTTTGATGTAAAATATTGGCGCGAATACAAAACTGATACGGATGAGATGAAATTC
This sequence comes from Candidatus Cloacimonadota bacterium, assembly GCA_030626645.1. Classification (GTDB taxonomy): domain Bacteria; phylum Cloacimonadota; class Cloacimonadia; order Cloacimonadales; family TCS61; genus Tenebribacter. The sequence goes on along the minus strand of DAOUTP010000073.1, from coordinate 923 downwards.
ACCGAACCACAGGATAAAGTATTAGGTTTATTCCAATTTGAACTGGATAATTTTTCTAACGATCAAATCTCTGTTTATAAATTGGGAACAAGTATTATAGAAAACATTCACATAGAATCATTTTTGGGGAATGGCGAACCACCTTTTAAAATATCATTTCAGGATAGTCTGATCAATCATAATACTGAGTATTTTGCAGTTACAGAAGAGATGAAAAAACAACCAGTTAAAATTCTTCCAAACATACCTTCTGATTTGAAATCACAAACAAACTTTGCTAAATATATTGTGATTACTTTAACAGATTTTATTGAAAATGAATCTTTATTACAATTCAAACAAACCTGGGAACAACAAGGTAAGATAGTAAAAATTGTAAGCCTTCAAGATGTATTTGATGAATTTAATTATGGTATCCGTTCTGCCCAAGCGATAAAGGATTTTATTCAATATGCATATAATAATTGGAGTGGATCGGGTGTATCACATGTTCTTTTCATGGGAGATGGAATTACCGATGAAAGAGACAATAGCCCCAGCCGCGAATTTAATCTAATCCCTTTTAAAAATGTTTGGGTTGAATTCTGGGGTGCTATTGCCAGCGATAACTGGCTTGGCTGTATTGTCGGTGATGATCTGGTTTCAGATGTTGCAATTGGTCGTATTAATATTTGGAATGAGGATCAGATAGAAGATGTTACTAATAAAACGATTCAATATATAGATCAACCAAATTTCGAAGATCTCTGGCATAGCCATGTTACTCTTGCAGCCGGTGGAAATCCGGGAGAGGGAGCTACTTTCGCAAATCAGTCAGAGATAATCCGCTCATTGTGGATACCTGATGATTACAATGTAAGCCGTGTTTATTGTAATACTGACGGTTTGCCGAATTCATATGCTGGCAATACAACCGACCTTAT
>DAOUTP010000292.1 GCA_030626645.1 Candidatus Cloacimonadota bacterium | reverse complement strand
GAGGCGGGCAAGCGTGGCAGCTGCCAAACATTTGGGGTATACGCGACAAAATTGACGGGTACACACACATTAAGTGCATTATGATTATTTAAAAGAAAGTTGTAAATTAAGGAGTAAAATGAAAATGTTAAAAAAGAGATGTAGTTTAATTTCCATATGTATACTTTTAATTATTCTAAATTTTTATTGTCTCTCTTTTGCTCAAATACTTCCGTTCAATAATCCAAATATTGAGATAGCCTTTACTGAAGAAAATTTCCCTCAAACATTACATACAATTATGACAGGTAAAGAATCAACACCTACATTGACCTATCGTCTTCCAGTTAATTATGACCCATCAGTAAAATATCCACTTCTTGTTTATGTACCAGGTTTTGATGGAGGACTTAAAGGAAACATAAAAAATGCGCAAACTATCGCTGACACAAACAACTGGATAGTTGCAACCGTGCCATTATTCAAGAAGACAATTGATAGAGATGAGCCTGGCGGCGGAATAATAATTAGTATGGAAGATTTTCCTGTAATCTCAAAATGTTACAGGATCATGTTTGAGAAGCTTTTTGAAATTGTACCGAATATAGATTACAATAAAAGTACAATGGTCGGTTTTTCAAATGGAGCAATAACACTAGCTGTTCTTCTCACAATGCATGATAAATTCATAATTGATCATTTCAATAAATTCTGTCTGGTAGATCATGGTATGTTCCATCTTACTGATCTTCATAAACAAGGATCTCGAAATTGCCAATATCTTATTCTAATTGGTGACAAACAAGATCTCGGAAGAGACTTAAAGATACGGCAGAGTAAACTTCTTCAAGATGAGATGAAATTACTTGGAGTAAATCTAACCTATGAAATCATGAAAGATACTGGTCATGAATTCAATGAAAAAGAGATGATTTTAGTCAGGAAATGGATTCAAAATTGTCAGTAGTAAGATTGATTAATAATGCACTTAACAAGCGTGTCGTCGGTTTGGTCTCGCAGTGGTTTTGTCCTGAACCCACCGGTTCAGGGTTTGGGTTGTTCGTTTTACGACGTGATCATTCTGATCCCGCCGCACACGCCAAACATTACCGCCAATTTAAAAGGAAGTTTAAGCAATGAAGATTAATTTCAAGAATAGGTTAAAATCTCATTTGTGCGTTTAGAAATGAAAATTGTAATTATAATAAATATAAAAATTGATGATTAAGAATTCACATAACTAGGGCAGGAGTAAAAAATGATTCTTTCGACAGTTAAACTAAAAGGTTATAGGAATTATAAAGAAGCTACAATAAATTTTGCAAAGAAATCTTTAATCATTGGAGCGAATGATGTCGGGAAAACAAATCTTCTTTGGGCAATTAGATTATTATTGGATAGAGGATTATCTGACTATGACATAGAACCTAAGGATACTGATTTTTATGCATATTCAGAAACAAATGAATTTGAAATTACTTTAAGTTTTTCAGATGTAACTGATGATTGTGTTGTTTCAAGAATGAAGGGTAAAATAAGCGATGATGCTGAATTGTTTTTAGTTTATAGGGCTTATAGAGATATTTCAACAAAATCTAAAACTTTTAAATTATTTGCAGGTTCAGCTTTAGATAAACTTGAAGAAATAGACGATCGTTATTATCGCAAAGTTCTAAATGTAAAATACATTGGAAGTAAGAGGGATTTGCATAATTATGTCAAAAAAGAAAAAAACATCTTATTTCAAATAGCAAAAGAAAATCGAAAGTCAGAGGAAAAGCTATCTGATGATAAACTTTATTCTGAAATAAAAAGCGATTTAGTGAATGTGGATAAAAAAATACCAAAGCTAAATTATATATCATCCGCTACAAATACTATTAATACTGAGCTTGAAAAACTATCATTACATCACAAAATGCAAAAAGTGGTTTTTGATGCAAGTTCATCAGATGTTGAGAGCTTCATAAATGAAGTGTCAATTGTATCAAGCAGCAATGGTAAGAATGTTTTAATAGGTGGCGATGGTAGATTAAATCAAATTTACTTAGCATTATGGGCTTCACGGAATGAACTAACAGAAGAGAGCCTCACCGAAGTAACCATTTTTTGTATTGAAGAACCCGAAGCTCATTTGCATCCACATCAACAAAGGAAACTTGCCGACTATATAAATTCTTCATTGAAAGGACAGGTTTTATTGACTTCACATTCTCCACAAATCACTGCTGAGTTTGTTCCAAATTCTATCGTCAGATTGCTAAATGAGAATTTTGCAACTAGAGCAGCATCTGATGGCTGTTCAAATGTTATTGAAGAAGCTTTTGAAGAATTTGGGTTTAGAATGAGCATTATTCCTGCTGAAGCCTTTTTTTCAGATGTAGTTTTCTTTTCTTTATCATCAGAATGAATGTTCATCTTCTTCCTCTTTATTATCTTTGATTAAACCCAACTGATTTATCCAAAGCATCATAAATTCAAACTCATTTGGACTCAATTTAATGGGAG
>DAOUTP010000327.1 GCA_030626645.1 Candidatus Cloacimonadota bacterium | reverse complement strand
GGTGCTGATAAAGTTATTGTTGTTGATGATCTGAAATTAAAGGATTTTCTGGATCTTCCCTATGCAAAAGCACTGACGGAACTTGCAAATAAACATAAACCTGAGATTATACTTTCTGGTGCTTCTGTGGTGGGTCGGTCATTTATCCCTCGAGTTGCAGTGGAATTACATACCGGCTTAACTGCGGATTGTACAGGTTTGGAAATTGACCCTGATACAAATAATTTGCTGCAAACCCGACCAGCCTTCGGCGGAAATATTCTGGCAACAATTGTAACACCAAATCATCTTCCGCAAATGGCAACTGTTCGTCACAAAGTAATGGACCCGTTGGAAAGAGATGATTCCAGAGAAGGAACTATTATCACAGAAACTATTGATTTCTCCGATCTGAAAGATGATACAAAATTTCTGGAGTTCGTAAAAGATGAATCACAAATGGTTAATCTTACTGAAGCAGATTTAGTAGTCACTGGTGGTAGAGGTTTAAAAAGCAAAGATAATTTTGCTATAATCGAAGATTTGGCAAAAGTTCTTGAGGGTGCTGTTGGTGCTTCAAGAGCATCTGTTGATGCAGATTGGATATCATATCCACATCAGGTCGGACAGACTGGTAAAACAATTAAGCCCAAAATATATATTGCAGTTGGAATTTCCGGAGCAATTCAACATTTAGCTGGAATGCAATCCTCAGACTACATAATCGCAATAAATAAAGATCCTGATGCTCCAATTTTTAAAGTTGCAGATCTGGGATTAGTCGGAGACCTTTTCGAAATAATTCCACAAATAACTAAGAAATTGAGATAGTATGAAAATTAAAGTTGATTCTTGCGTTTGTAATCCTGAAAAAATAATTAAAGGAGCAAACATAAGGATCAAAAGTTCATTACTCAAAGATAAGAATATCCAATTTGATTGTTCAAATTCCATTGCTTACCCCCCTTTTATAAACAGTCACGATCATCTTATAAGCAATTGGTATCCTAAGGCAGGTTTTGGAAAAATATATCCCAACGTAAATATCTGGGTAGAGGATATGAAGAAAACCGATTCATTCCTCGAGCGAAATAAAATCTGGATCAATGATGGTTCATTTGATCTTACTGAAAAAATTGCTAATCAAATTGCTTCATTGGGAATCTATAAGAATTTATTTTCCGGTTGTGCTGTTGTGCAGGATCATATTCCAAAACAAAAGCCGATATATTATAAAGATAATCCAATAAACATTCTTGAGAATTATGCCCAGCATCATTCACTTTCCATGGGTAACTGGTGGGGTGGAGAAAGCGCAGAAGAGGAATATACAAAAACAAATGGTAGTGTTCCGTTTATTATGCATCTTGGGGAGGGAACTGATGAGCTCTCAAGAGAATGCTTTCCAAAGTTAAAAGAGTTGAAATTACTCAAATCGAATACTCTTCTCATTCATGGGATCGCGCTGACCAAAGATCAGATCAAAGCATGCGCAATGGCTGGAACTTCTATCTGCTGGTGTCCCAATTCAAATTATTATCTAATTGGTAAAACACTTGATATTGATGCTTGCCTGGAGTATGGTGTAAATGTGGTTTTAGGAACCGACTCCACAATGTCCGGAAGTATTAATCTTTTGGAAGAACTTAAGTTTGCACACCATAAATTCCCACATATTCCCATGAAACAGATATTCAAAATGATCACAACGAATGCAGCTAAAGCTCTCATGCTACCGGAAGAATACGGAGCGATAAGTAATAATACGTCTAACTTGCTTCTAATTAAGAAACATGATCCTGATCCGTTTAGGAATTTACTTCAAGTACAAATGGAAGATATTGAGCTTCTAATTCATCAAGGCACTCCGATTTACGGAGATGTTAAATTTTTAAATGAATTCATTGTAAATAAAGATGACTATTATTTCTATGGGAATAACAGATTTGTACTCGGACATCCGGAGAATATCACCGATTCAATTAATCAGAGACTCGGGTACAAGAAAGATTTCCCATTCTTACCTTTTTAAAAGATCAACACAGAGACACAAAGGCACAAAGATCACAGTAAAATAATTAGAGGAAAAGCATGAAAATCAACACAGAGACACAAAGGCACAAAGATCACAGTAAAATAATTAGAGGAAAAGCATGAAAATCAACACAG
>DAOUTP010000139.1 GCA_030626645.1 Candidatus Cloacimonadota bacterium | reverse complement strand
GTCGCATTTAAAGTTTTTACCTTCAATTCCTTCTATAGATGTTTTAATTATGTGATAAATATTTTTAGAATCTTTGAAAGGCATAATGCAAAATACATAATTATCATCTGTGATAACCTGATGTTGACATTCTCCACCAATTTTAGAACAAAACATATTCTTACTCCTAATTCGTTTAAATAATTATTAACTCATCTCTCCATACAAAGGGAAGCTATTAAACCCCTCTACCTATCGGCATCTCCCCTTTGTTGTAGTGGTTGAACATTGTTCAACCTTTTTCGGACAGATCGGTGATCTATCCCTACTTTTTTTGTAAGGGCTTGCCAAGGCAAGCCCCGACCCCTCTGCCTAACGGCATCTCCTCTGCCAAAGGGGAGCTTAGAGACCCCTGTCACACTGAGTAGATACGAAGTATCGTACCGAAGTGTCAAGATAACATCTTTGTATCTTTCTCTATCCTTCGATACATCAGGCAGTTGCCGGACACTCCAGTCTTCGCAATGCTTCGACCTGGCAAACAGGATGACATTGTTAATTATCTTACAAAACCCCTCTGAAAAACTTCGTTTTCTGTCTCCCCTTGGTTAAAGTGAAAGAGAAGTGATCGTTTTTCTGTGAAAAGCCGACACCTAAAAGGAAAGCATAAACTCCTCTGTTAATCGGTAATCAATCCCTCTTTTTTGTAAGGGCTTGCCAGGGCAAGCCCCGACACTTTTGTTGAGCCTAAAACTCATAAATCTCTTTTCTTCCACTTCCTGTTCTTCGTTTCTCGATCTGGTAGATCGAGCTACATTTCTCCCTGCATTTCTTATGTTCCCTCTCTTGTGTTTGAAGAGAGGGACAGCAGGGTGAGTTCACTATTCTTCATCATACTTCTCATTCAGCAGTTTAAGATATTCTCTTATCAATTCCTGATACTCCTGCGGAAGATCTTTATAATCCTCTTGCAGAAGAGCTTTCTTCCTCATTTTGTCAAACTTTAATTTGATCTCTTCCGGCAAGTCCCAATCATCAATCTCGCTTGTTTCTGCTTTTCTCTTCTTAGAAAATTCTCTTTTATGTATAGATCTCTGCGCATCAAGCAATCTAGATAAAATTCGTTGTTGCTTATCAACAAGCTCCTGGGTCATTTTTCCGCGTTTAAGATCGTGGGCAATCGATTCTAGGTCTTCGATAATTTTATTCAAAGCTGAAGTCTGTTTTTGTGCTTCCGGATTGGATTGAAGCATTCTCTTTAAATTCTCTGCTAGTCTTTGTTCATCACTACCGAGTTTTTGAGCCTGACTTCGCATTTCACTGGTCATCTTTCCATTTTCCGATAATTGCATCATCATCTGTTGTGTCATCATATTCATCATCATTTGCTGCTGACCCATTTGCTGCAAAGCCTGCATCATACTCTGCATCCCGCCACCGCCGCCCTGCTGCATATTATTACTTGCCTGCATTAAATCAAAGACCATCAAATTTATTCCTTTTTGAATATCCTGCAGGTAGTTTTTTACTTTTGCAGTTTTTGCATCATTTACATATTGGAAAAGCTCTCGAAACGATGTAAAAGTAAAATTAGCATCATACATGAATTTTGGACCGATAGCAAGAATTATCATTGGAACTTGATAGAGTTCTTTTACTGTAAGGTCGATACTTTCAAAAATAGAGATCTCATCAGGTAGAATTAGGAACGGATCATTAGAATATGAGCTGGAAATTTTTTCATGATATTGAGAAAAAATCAGTAATCTCTGTATTGTTTTCTCCAATATTTCTGCTACATCCATCATCATGCCAGATGACATCATCTGCTGCATACTCTCCAATTGCATTCTCATTTTCTTCATTTTTTTTGAAGCCTGCTGTTGGGATTCCTGAGCTTCCTGCATTTTCCCTTTCTGTAAGTTGTCTTCACTCTCTTCAAGATCGGATGAAAGGCTGTCCTGCTCCATCATCTCCTGCATTTTTTCCATCTCTTCCAAAATCTCTGAATCATTTTTTTCATCCATCATCTCAGAAGCTTTTTTCATCTGCTCCGTCAAATTATCTAATTTTTCAGAGATCTGCTTTTGCTGTTCTGCCAGTTTTTCATTTGATTCGCTATTCTCTTCAGTTTTTTTATTCAATTCATTCTGCATTTCTTCCATTTCTTCAGCAATTTCAAGTGCTTTTTGTATTGATTGCTCTTTTTTAATATCTTCGAGTAATTTTAAAGTCTGCTCCAATTTTTCTGAAAAATCTTCCATTGAAAACTTAAAATCCTTCATCGCTTTTTTCAAATCTTCCGGATCGATATTTTCTAATCTCTCTTGCATTTTTTTCAATGCTTCCTGCAATTCGTCATTCGAAATTTCTTCCATCAATTCCTGGATCTTTTTCATTTTCTCCAGAGTTTCGGAAGAAAGAGCATTGTTATTTTCAAATTTCTTCATCAACTCGTTGAAATCCTCGGCAACCTTTTCCACATCTTCATTCAGATCACTTTGTTTATTCAGTAACTTTTCAATTTCCTTTTTATCTTCCCAACTGATCTCATCCTTTTTCATCATTTCTCGACGCTTTTCTTCAAACTCTTTTTGAAGCTCTTCAGAACTTCTCAAAGTCTTTTCTAAAATATCAGATTTTTCCTTCTCTTCCTTCTCGATCTCTTTATAGATTTCTTCAATGGAAGGAAATCTGGCAGTATATTTTTGGGAAATTGTAGTTTGTTTTTGCGGAGAGTTATCGGATATCTCAACCCAATATGTAACTTTATCACCCGGAATCATAATGCTTTTATTAAGATCAAGCACATGATCATGTGTTATTGTATTGGAACTTATTGTATTCATTATCGGAATTGTTAGCTCTTCATCATGATTTATAAAATAGTGCAGCTTCATTTCACGTAATCCGTAATCATCAGAAGCGAAGATGGAAAGCGGAAGAAGCATATTCTGCGTCAGAAGAGTATCTCTGCCAGGGGAAGTAATCTTTATCTCCGGTTTTCTATCAGGAATTGCTGTTATCGATCTGGTTATTTTACGTGACTTATTCCTTAGAATATCTTCTAAACTAAAATGATAAGTTCCATTGTTTTCAATTTTAAATTCACTTCGAAATGATGACTTTCCAAGACGATCCATTTCTTTATATTCCCCATCAGAGAAAAAAAATTCAGCTTGTTCGATTGGGTTATTGGCAATAATATTCAAAATCACTTTAGTTCCAATAAGAGCTTTAATATTCCCGCCTGTATTCTTTTGGATCTCCGGCTTCAATCCTGTGTAAGTTGGATATTCGTAACGAATTTGAAGATCCTCAATTATTGGGAGCTCATAGACTGTTATATCAAAAGTATCGGAAACAGCAAATGGTGTTTTTATGAAATATGAGAAAGAGAAATCCAGATTATTAAAGATCTTTTTGTGATTAAGCAGCTTCTCTTCCCGCCAGTTCTTCTCGATCTTATAAAAGAACTTATGCTCAACTTCCGGCTCCGGATCAATCACATTTATTTCCAATTTGGAATTTCTTGTGATCGAAAGATCCCCGGGAAGAACTTCTACAAATTTTTTGTGTTGAGCTTGAGGTAGTTCCTTTAATTTGAAAAAATTATATGTTTGTGTGAAATGCGCTGGATTAAATATAAAAAGCAAACTGGAGAAAAAGATCACAATTATTGTGATGAAAATTAATGGCTTTATTTTGCGGGTGTCAGTTTTTATTATCTGATCTTTTGCTTTAAAATCTGCTTTGCTGAGAATTCTCTCTAATATCTCACCTTTACCAAGTTCCCTCTTCAATTCAAAAGCATTTTGGTAAGTATCAGCTTTGTCTTGGTTGAATTTGTCCAAATATCTCGCAGCTTCCAAATGAGAGAAAAAAACTCTGTTTGCTTGAAGTACTATATAAATAAAGATAAGTGCCATAAATATCTTAAGACTGATAGCAAAAAGAAATAAAATACTTTGAGAATTTACAGAGGGTGTATACACTGCAAAGAAAACATTGAATGCAAGCAGTACAATAAGCATTGCCAGAAGCAGAAACCTGAGACCGATAACTATATTCTGTTTAATAAATATTTCACGGATCTTATTTCCAAAAATTCTCATTTTATTTAACTTATCTCGTACATTATTTCAATTATTTTTAAATCCAACTTTATACCTCATTTTCTCTTGCATTACAAATGATAAGTAATAATTATTGCTTAATAATGCAAGAAAAACTTACGTCAAGTTTCCAACATGATAATACAAAAATGCATCCAAACAAAGGTTTGGATGCAAGAGAATATATTATCTGTGTTAATCTGCGTTCATCTGTGGTTTATCTTTTATACTTCGGCTCCCACTCAAGTTCCGGTTTTTCATAACTCAGGTTCCAAAGATATTTTTCTATCTTTTCTTTCAAGCTTTTATCAATTTCTTTTTTCACAGGATATACTTTTGCATTCAAAATTCTATCCACAATATTTAAAGTCGCTTTTATTGTATTATCTAAACCACTATTCGAGATATATTTCGGATGATCATCGGGTGTATGAATACCACTACTGCCTTTTCCTCCGGCACGGAAGATATTTACAGAAGGGATCTCGTAAGGTGTGAACGGCATACAATCACTGCTGAAAATATCGAGCTTGCTATTGAAAACTATCCCGATCTCTTTGGTAATTCCATCCAGATATCCAAGTAATCCTTTACTGCCGATAACGTTCAGATGATCTGTTCCAATATCATCCCCGGCAACATCTACATTAACAACAAAATTTACTCTTTGTTTCAATTCTTCCAAGTGCTGCTTTACATAAGCCTGACTTCCCAATAATCCCAACTCTTCACCCGAAAAGAAGATAATGCGTAAGTCACGCAATGGAGTATGTTTAGAAAAATATTCTGCGATTTTGAGGAGTGTGACTGAACCTCCTGCATTATCGGAAGCTCCCGGACTACGGGAAACAGAATCGTAATGCCCAAAAACTAATGTAAGATTTTCATCGTATCCTTTCCCCGGAATATCCACAATTATATTTTGTGCAGTTCTTTTTTCTACCTGCTGTTTAATTTCAATTTTAATATTTTTACCTGATTTCTTCATCAATTTTAAGGCATCTTTATGGGTTATATTCACAGAATGGACATAACCTTCTTTATAAGTTTTTTGTCGGTGTGATGAACTATTCGCTTTCCTGTTCGGGCTGCCAATTCCAATATAAGCTTTCACTTTGCTTTCAACAAGTTTCAATGCTAATTTACGCGAAAATCCATAACTCATAATAATCTTATCTTTAAATGCCCCTTTATTATAGATCACAATAT
>DAOUTP010000388.1 GCA_030626645.1 Candidatus Cloacimonadota bacterium | reverse complement strand
CATCAAAATCTATATCAAAGGAACAATTATTGACACACTGGAAAAAAAGAAAATAACCAAAAAGGTGCAAGAAAAATTTTATCAATTTTTAGAATCTCTTGAAATGGCATTGTAATATATCTGAATTTAACTCATTCTTGATTAATTCTAAATACTTAAATTAAAGATATTATAAAATTAACTATTCTATTATTTATAATACTTATTAATTCCTTGACTCTTGAATGTGAAAATTAATTTTATTGCAACATGAAATTTAGAAAAATATGCTTTGAACACCAAAGGTTAACATCTAAAATGAAGAGAAACTCCAGTCCCAGTACCATAACTTTATGGATTATAAACGATTATAAAATATAAACCCTAGGAGGTAATTTTGGATATAATTGTATGTATTAAACGTGTTCCGCAAACTTCAGAAGCAGAAGTGAAGATTGATTCCACCGGAAAAGACATCGTGAAAGATCGTCTTACTTTCGATACGAATGAATCTGATACTTATGCTCTGGAGCAGGCAGTTTTGATGAAAGAAAAATTCGGTGGAGAAATCACAGTTATATCTCTTGGTGATGAAGATGCAGAAGATACTTTGCGGATTGCTCTGGCCAAAGGTGCGGATAAAGCCATCAGGATCAAAGCTGAAGATTTTGATGAACTTGATGCTTTTCAGACTTCCCAGATTTTAAAGACAGTCATCAAAGATCTGAATTACGACATTATTTTTGCCGGCTGTATTGCCACAGATGATGCCTATTCTCAGATCGGTGTTACGTTGGCTGAACTGTTGGAAATTCCTCATGCTGCACTGGTCATTGATTTTGATGTGAACGAAAATAGAGCAGATGTTCAACGTGAATTGGAAGGGGGTCTCATCGAGCATCTCGATATTGCCCTGCCAGCTCTTTTCACTATTCAAACCGGGATCAACGAACCGCGATATGCTTCTCTCATCGCGATCAGACGAGCAGCTAAAAAAGAAATTCAGATAATCGGCAAAGATGAACTTCAGCAAGCTGAATTTATCAGCAATTCCATTCTGGAAGAATTGTATGTTCCTCCAATTTCCAAACAAGTTGAAATCCTGGCTGGTTCCCCTGCAGAATCAGCAGGCAAACTTGCTGGAATTTTCAAAGAAAAAGGTTTACTTTAGGAGGTAAGGCATGTCTGAAATATATATATTAATTGAACATCGTCAGAACGAAATCAGAGATATCAGTTTTGAGCTTTTAGCTTGCGGTCGGAAACTTGCTGAAGAACACAACTCCACAGTAACGGCTGTAATTCTTGGCTATAATACAGAAAAAATTGTAGAAAAAATAGAATCTCAAGCTCACAAGATTCTGGTTTTCGATAACGAAGTTTTCAAAGAATTTAACGCTGAAACATATCAGATTACACTTGCAGATCTTATACAAAAAAATAATCCATTTCTCTTTTTGATCGGGCACACTGCTTTTGGAATGGATCTTTGCCCAGCACTGGCAACTCAACTGAATATTCCCTTCACCACCGATTGCCTTGATATGGAGATTTCCGGAAAAAAGCTAAGAGTTGTGCGGCATATGTTCGATGGGAAATTAGCTGCCAAAGTGCTTTTGAGAGAAAATTCAT
>DAOUTP010000207.1 GCA_030626645.1 Candidatus Cloacimonadota bacterium | reverse complement strand
TATGTTCCTTCTAGGTTTTCATTATGTAAAGAAGACTAAGTATATTGCTTATATTGTTACAATTGCGTTGTTTGTGAATATTGTTTTGAATTTCATGTTAATTCCAAAATTGGGCATTTGGGGAGCAGCATTGACTACTGTTGTATCATCGTTGTTGATTTCTGTTATTTCCTATTTTGTTTCTCAGAAATTCTACACAGTTAAATACGAAATTGGGAAGATGTTGCTGGTTTTTGCCGTTGGATTTGCATTATATCTCACATCAGGATTTTTTGCAAATGCTAATATTTATTTTGGAATTGGCATTAAGGTTGTTTTATGCATGTCTTTCCCGATCTTATTATACATCTTCAAATTCTACGAAAAAACAGAATTAGATAAGATGAAAAAGGTTGTTAATAAGTTTCGGAAATAAAAATGCTCCAACTCTAGATGAGAAGGAGCAAATCATTAAAAGACAGTTATTTCAATAAAAGCATCTTTTTTGTATAAATTTTATCTCTTGTTTTAAGCTTATACAAATATACTCCAGTTGTAACCAATTTTCCAGACTCGTTTGTTCCGTTCCAAGTAATTGAAGATTGTCCTTCGACTTCACTCAGGATGACAGGAAACGTTTTAATTCTCTGTCCTTTCAAGTTATAGATCATCACTTCGGCATCTTCATTGTTTTCAGAATTTAATTCGAAGTATATTGTTGTAGAAGGATTAAAGGGATTCGGGTAATTTCCCAATAGATCAGCCTTAATTGTATGTAAATCATCATCAACATCTACGCCGATCAGATCAATATCATCATCATCACGTGGTTCAAGTTTGAAGGCTCCATAAGTATAATCCACAACACCAGTGATCGAATAGATGAAATCGTCTAAAACAGGAATGTATGTGTAAACTCCCAGTCCACCAATTATGCAGGCACCAGATTGATCTTCAACTTCCCATTCACCATAACCAAGGCTATCATCAGAAACAGTTACATTCTGAATTTTAGCCAGAACACTTTCGTAATCTTCTGTAGAAGATAGCTCAGCTGCACTAATTATTATTGGTTGGGGGAGTTCAGCTGTTCCTAATATTGTCATATTAATAATGTCAGTTATCTCTGTTTTACCATTGTATTCTAAAACAGCACCGGAGATAATGATCTCATCACCAATTTCTACAGTTTGTAGGGGATAGACAGCAATTCCATTCCATGCACCTACTCCATCCTGAATAAAGAAATAATTTTCAAATTTTGCAGTGACAACTCCGGAAGTTTCTACAAGCTCCCCTTCAAGGGGAGATGGACCTGTAATAGAATATTGGATATCATAAATGGTGTAGGGAGTGACCGGAATTGGCTCAATAATAGAGAAGGCAGCATTACTATCATCCCATGGATCTCCATCCTCGGCATCAGATATAATAATTGCGTAATAATCAGAAACTGTGAGATCTTCAGGAATTTCCCATTCCCAAATGCCGTCATCTTCAGTAGAAGCAACTAAGACTTCTCTATCTCTATAAACCATTTCCAATTCGATCATTATATTTCCCGTGAAATTAATAGATGTCCATGTAATTGGATGAGTAGAACCTTGTTCCCATTGTTCTCCACCATTTGGGCTAACAACGATGATCGTAGGCTCCGGAGTTCCACCGAAAGTTTGACCATTATTCAATTCTCCTGGAGTTTCGAGAGCTGGTTCCTGCCAAATGAAATCACTGTAAACTGCACCTGTTCCAAGTAGCTGCAGCGATTCTCCAATTTGGGTTTCCCCTCCTTCTTCAACACCTATATCAGTTGACATTACACCAATTGCCGGACCATCCCCAGCCTCAAAAGTACCTTCATAACTGAGGAATTGCCCTGGGATGAGTGTCCCTTGATAATCGATTGCGATACCATCTGGAGATCCATTTTGAATGCCATTTGCTGGAAATTCATAATGATAAAGTGTATAGTTTTCGCTTGTAATTCCAGTTGTAAACAAGTCTAAGGTTTTAGAGTTGTAAACAGTGCTATAACTCCCATTATAAAGTGTAACCGTGAAATCACTTAAAGTGTAACTTCCTGCATTTTCTAGAACTATCTCAATAAATTCTCCTTCATCAGTACCTTCATTGTCATAATGTAATTCATTGAACCATACATTTTGGGCTGAAAGTAACGTTCCCAAAAATAATATAACCACAAATAATTTTTTCATTTTTTCCTCCTAAATTTATTACCATTCTTTTATTTCTATTTGAGCAAAGATCGGTTCCATTTTATCAGCTGCTCTCTTCTGATAACTCTTAGCAGCTTCCTGGAATCTATACCAATTTGTTTGTTTATAATTTTCGCTAAAAGAAAGTTTATCTTTGATAGGATCGAATTTAACTTTTTTATCATCAAGAAAATTAATATCTTCTGTAACTGCCTCCTTAAACCAGCTAAGCGGATCATAATCAGTATTTGCGTCATGATCAGAGAGTAGCTCTCGATATTTTTCTATCCTCATATGCATTTCTTTCTTGTATGAAAGTAAATGTCTTTCATCAATTTTATTTTTTAGGATTTCAGTGATGTTAGATTTCACAATTGTCCAGTTAGTAGGACTTGCTGTAAACATGAGAAAGTTCTTATAAAGTTTATTAGCTGCCAGCAAAACGCGTTCAGTATTATCAATTGTAGCATTTTCTTCTATAAGGCGTGGATCGTGCCAGATCAGATTTGGAATATCAGGTTTGTATCCAGCATCTGCGTGTCCAATATTTGGAGAAAGGGTTTCCCAAACTCCTTTCATGGCATTCATCTCATCAAAATTCCCAATAAAGTTTTGATGAGATATTGTATCAGCCAGCATGTGTGAAGCAATACCAAGGGAGTACAGGTTTTCATTTTTTGTTGCATCATAGAATATTTCTTGAGCGTGTGTGCTGGAGGATGTTGTATTAAGAAGATGCATTTTGCCGTCTTTCCTTCTGGTTTTGGGGCTTGTTGGATTACCCGGCATGAAATGGAATAGCAAATATATTCGCATTAATTGTTTCCTGGGTCGAGTTATGTTTTTAGTTTGAGTTATGTAATTCTCGTATTCAGAACCATCTGGAAGCTCAATCTTATATTGGGTTGAATTATCATCTACATACTGTGATGAATAGGCAATAATTTCAGCTTCGTTATTGTCAAAACCTGCTTCTAATGCCAAATACTTTGTTAGATAATAATGAAATTCAATATTCATGTTCTCTCCCTCTTAATAAGAATATTTTATATAATTAAGGACATAATAATCCATAAATTAATGTTTATTTAATAAACCAATGGTGTCAACTAATTATTATTTTAAGGTAATTATATAACTGAATATCAATTCAGCAAATGTCATATATTGGAATATAATGTAGCCTTATTTATATATTAATTTCAGAAGTTTTTCGTATGAAAAAGCCCTACTCATTTCTGAAT
>DAOUTP010000392.1 GCA_030626645.1 Candidatus Cloacimonadota bacterium | reverse complement strand
GGCTTCAATTATTCTATCTACATCAGTGTTATCTTTATGGTCTTTCTTTAGAAGTTGAGCATAACCAAGAACTGTGTTCAAGGGCGAGTTGATATTATGAACTATTCCCTCAATTTTTTTACCAATGTCAGCAAGTTTGTTACTCTTTATCAGTTCCAATTCAAGTGATTTTCTTGCTTCATATTCCCTGATCTCTTTTGAAACATCGATAATGCTTCCGAAAAATTTGATGTTTTCGTCATGTTTTACTGCTCGAATATTCAAGGCTACGAATTTTTGATTCTTGTTTGGGTAGATTTTTAAATTTGGAAACGTTAGAGGTGCATCATATATTTTTGCAAATTGCTTCTTTTCTAGACCCATTAATTTGCTTAGGTTTTGATGATTGATCTGATTCTCATCCATCTCCATAATTTCTATGAAACTGGGATTAAACAGGATCACATCAAAATTATTATTTAGCCAGAAAATCCCTGTATCCAGGTTATCCGTTAATTCTTTGTATTCGCGTAAGGTTTGTCCATATTTAGATAAAGCTATGTTCATTGTATTAAAAGATGTGACCATATCTCCTAAAACACCGGAATATAGTTTTTCGATCGGTTCCAATTTAGAAGGATTTTCAGCAATGTCCTGCATATTGTTGCTGATATTTCTTACCGGAATTAAGATTGTTTTACTGAACCAATTACCGAGTAAACTTATCATGATCATTGTAGCAGCCAGAAGGATAAGAACAAATATTAGAATACTCTGTTGTACAAATTGATTAACATACCTTTTATAGGATATGATGAAAATTCCGGTTGGTTCATTTGCGAGATCGTAGAATATTTTAATACCGGCAGCATTATCAATGTTGAATTTCTTAATAGTCTGTTCCAATTTTTTTTCAGTCATGGATTCAATTAGATCATTAATGTCTGAAATAAAAACAGTAAGATTGCCGGGTAGGGTATTTTCCGAAAGTGTTTTATCATATGAGATCAAACTTACTTCGGATTCAGAACCGAATTTAAGATTAGTCAAATCGAAATTATCCACTACAATAAGAACACCCAGAAGTTCTTTTATCCCGTTTGAAAAGAAAATTGGATTGTATGTTATCTGGAATAGTCTATTTCCGAAATTCCCAATGAAAATCCCAGAATTTTCTTTAGAAATATCTTGATAAATCTGAGACAGATATTTATCTATTAATTCCCATTGTTCGCCAAAAACGTAATCTCGTTGTTTATTGCAAATAACGAGATTATTAACATTTTTGCTCAAATAATTTTGTGTAAGATGATCTTTAATAAGTTTATTATCTCCTCTTTGTAAAGCTTCAATAATTATCTTATCAATTTCTAGATCCCGTAGCAGGTTTTGTTTTTCCATCTCCATTTCAGTACGGGCGATCTTAAGTTCGGAAAGCGTTAATTTGATGTTCATGTCTTCATATTGATTAATTCCATACTTGGCTAATTCCCACTCGATAAAGATCAGAATGAGTACGATAATAAATGTGATAACAAAAAACAATACAAAGATACGTTTTTCCAGTTCTGTGTTTCTACTTTTCAAGCTAACTTCCTT
>DAOUTP010000096.1 GCA_030626645.1 Candidatus Cloacimonadota bacterium | reverse complement strand
GGTCACATCGATCGGGGTTATAGATCCATCTACAATAATCAGAATACAATGTCCTGAAGAGCCAAGAATATTTATTCCATTTTCATCTTCAATGTGAGCTATTAAGGTTGGGCTTGTTGACACAAAATCACCTGCAATAAAGCTTGGTGAATCCAAGAAAAGCTGAACTTCTGGTGAACCTGAACTTGGTGCATAAACAGGGATACTACTAAGTTTCATAGGAAGATAACAATTTAGAAAATCCGCAGATGTACTATTATCGTATACGTAATTCAATATCCTGCCTTCATCACCGGAATGAACATCTTCAGGAACTATAAACTGTGCAACATATTCTCCGTTCATGATATCAATATTACCATAATAGAATGTGTGCCCATTACCAGTGTAATATACTTCATAGTAATATGTTTGTCCGGGAGTAACGAGTGTATTTTCATAATATTTATTATATTTAGATTCATAAATACGAGTTTCACCAATTTCATTTATCGTGTTATTATAATTACCGTTAAAATTAACTGTTTGTCTTGCTTGAACGCTGTCTGGAATTCCAATAATATTTCCAACCGTCTGGGGTGGTAGAACATTAAGAATAGGATCACCAAGAATATTGAAAAACTGGCTATTGCTAAGATCGGCATTTGAATATAGTTTTGCATCTCTTAAGGCATTTCCGATATTCATTCGTTCATCAATTATATTTTTAAGTACATATTTCATTAATGTTGTATTTGGATCAGGACCTACTCTGGCAGTCGCAGCAATTGATGCAATTGAACCACCTCCATCATGGAAAAGAAATTTTTCTGCTATACAATCGATTTCTGCATTATCGAATTTACCAATTTCGCAGGATGCAGCGAGGTATAGTGGTAAATGTTCCATATTATCCAGCAGATCCATATGCAATGAAGCTCTAAAATAATCTTCATCACCCATAACGTCTTCATTACCATGCCCGATGAAATACCAGATCAATCTTCCCTGATTGATCTTATCTAATTGAGCCATTCGTGCATCCGGTTTATTCTGATATTCATCAAAGCCATATTCTATCCCCAGAACCTTATCCATTATAATTGTATCTGAAACAAAATTTTCAGCTGTCTGTGCATGAGCAGTATGGTTCATGCCACCAGTTGTGCCACAACCTTCCAATTTATCTCCTTTATGCTCATCATCAGCCATGATTAATACTTCATTTCGCCAGAAACCCGGTGTTGGTTCCTGAATATAATTCTCAATTCTTTGTAAGTAGTATCCCATCATCTGGTTATTTTTAGCAGGAATTCTTCCTATAATCAATTCAGGTCTATTATCATCATCGAAATCAACAAATTCATCATCACTGGCTACTGAATCCGGGACTTTTGCAACAATGATCTTATTTTTTTCATTTTGCGGATTCCAATTTTGGATACCGGATCCCATTAAGATCACATATTGCATTTCCGGATGACCGGGATAAGTAGGAGTTCCGTCACCATAGAATTCGAGTTCAAGATAGTTCTCTACAGCTTGTGACTCAGGATCTCCATTACTGAACTCATCAAATATTTCAGATTGACTTTTAATAATGAAATTCATCTCGGGATGAAGCTGGGTAAAATCCTGAGAATGAGTTGCAAAGACATTGGTCTGGCTTGATGAAAGATATCCGGGATAAATAATTATGCCATCCACATCTTCACGATAATTTCGGTTATTTGAAAATTCTTTCATCCTGAAATCTATAATTGAATTGTAGTGTGATAAATTTGGATTATTCTCCAGGCGTACCGGGTTTACTTGAAAGTCACCGCCAAATGTTAGCCAGAAAGTTATTTCATTTTGATAATAAATTCCCAAATTGGAAATTTGCTTTCGTTCAAATAATATTTTATCACCCACCTCAAAAGAGCGGTCATCCCCTGCATCGATATAAATTGGGATTTCCATAAGTTCAAATTCTGTTTTGCTATTTATCCGTTTTTTTATTAATGCTAACATCCTTATCTGAGATGGCTGGCAGAAATCCGGTAAGATTTGCAAGTCTTCATAAGTTATTTCAAACCACCCGGATCTATCAGTTTTTAATTTATACCAAAAATCTGATTTTTCAAATGGCATTTTTGTAAAAGTTACCTCACTTTTTTCTTTCCAATTCTTAGCATAATTATAATTTATAATTAATTTTGAAACAGAAATCTCATTCTTTTCTTCAATATAATTTCTGTATTTCACATCACCATCGATACGAATTTCGAAATTAATATTTTTGCATATTGTAATCTCATTTGTCTGCTGATCATATGTTACAGGATAGAATCTTATTGGTATAATATTGTTAAATCTATACCTTGATCTTTTCATGATCTGAATGAATTTTTTTTCCTGAGTATTATATAATTCTTGATCAACTTCATAAATATAGTTAAACGTCTTACCGGAAGGAATTATTCGCGGTACTGGAGACAGTTTACTTTCTAATTTTATAGTTTCCTTTTCTATTGATGTAATTACTATTTCAATATTTCCATTAGGAGGTACACCAATACAGAATTCTCTGTAAGGAAGATCTGGTTTTCCGGGAGTTTGTTGATTTGTGAAATCACTAAAATAAAGATGTGAATATCCATTTTCCTGGTAAATATTGTAACTATCTGTTTTGTAATTAATAATAATTTGAGATAAAGATTTGGATTCCACATTAAAATTTGCGGATAGAGTTAACGGGATGATAGTCAGCAGTAGTAAGATACCTTTTTTCATTTTTCCTCCATTATGAACATTTATGAACATTATTGAAATAAATATAAAAATGAATGTGTCTAATTGTAATTATCAATTTTCTTTGTCAATAAAATGAATTTATTCCTCTGGAGCTAAAACTACTCTTAATTAATTATTTGACCGTAAATACAACTAATTAAAAAATTGATCAATGTGTAAAATTTATTTCGGAGGATAAAATATGAATAACATCATTGGTAAGAAAGTAAAGCGGGTTGATGCATATGAAAAGGTAACCGGAAAAGCAATTTATGGTGATGACATAACACTGGTTGATATGCTCCATGCAGCGGTGCGATATACTGATATTCCAGTTGGGAAGATCACTAACATTGATTGCAGTGAAGCAGAAAAAATCCCAGGCGTTGTAAGAATTGCTTTATACAAAGATATTCCGGGTCAACAAAAACTGGGACCTATTCGTTCTGATCAGTATGCTATTGTAGAAAACGAAGTCTTCTTTTCCGGGGATGTGATTGCTGTGGTTGCCGCTGAGACAAAAGAGAGTGCACTCAAAGCTGCTGACCTGATCCATGTGGAATATGAACCGATCGAAGGAATCTTTGATCCACGAGAAGCGATTAAACCGGAAGCAAGACTTATCCATCCTGAGTATAAAAGCAATGTAGTTCTTCATTATCCTTTACGAAAAGGTAACATAGAAAAAGGCTTTGTTGAATCTGATCATGTTATCGAACGGGAGTACAGCACAGGATTCCATGAACATGCGTATATAGAACCTGAAACTGTAACAGCCATACCGGATCATACTTCAAGAGGTTTTAAAATATATGGTTCAATCCAGAATCCATTTACTACGCGCAAAGTAGTTGCACTTTTCATGGGTTTGAACATGAATCAGATTAATATTTTCGGTTCTACTTTAGGTGGCTCTTTTGGAGGAAAAGACGATATAATAAATTACATGGCTTGCCGGTGTGCCTTGCTTTCCAAACTTACAGGAAAACCAGTAAAATTGACATATACACGAGAAAATTCATTAAAAGAAAGTTACAAAAGACACCCTTATTATATGACATATAAGGTCGGTTTTAATAATGATGGAAAACTTAAAGCAATGAAGATAAACATAATTGCCGATAGTGGAGCATATTCATCTCAAACCTTTTTTGTTACCTGGCGTTCTATTGTTCAGGCTACAGGACCTTATGAAATAGAAAATGTTGAAACTGATATAAGAGGAGTTTACACTAATAATACATATACTGCCGCTTTCCGTGGTTTTGGCTCTCCTCAGGTTATTTTTGCACAAGAATCTTTAATGGATGAGATCGCTGACATTTGTGGAATTTCTGCCCGTGAGATCAGAAAATTAAATGGTTTTAAACAGGGAAGTGTAACCGCAAGCGGGCAAATTTTAAAAAAGCATACAGTTTCCCTGGATGAAGTTATAGATAAAGCTTTATTAAAAGCAGACTATAATAAAAAACTTGAAGAATATAAAAAGCTGAATGAGCAGAATGGACGCTATAAATATGGAATTGGATTCTCATGTAGCTATCGCGGATGTGCTCTGGGTGCAGAAGGAACAGATGCTACTTCTGCAATTGTTTCAGTTCAGGCAGATGGGAGTATTTATGTACTCGCTGGTTTGAACGAGAACGGGCAGGGAATGCGAACTACTTTTTCTCAAGTTACAGCGGAAGTACTTGGAACTAATCTTGAAAAAATAGTTTTCTTAGAACCACAAACTGCCACAATTACCGATGGTGGTCCTACGGTTGCATCACGTGGAACAATAATGGGTGGTAATGCCGTGATTATTGCTGCAGAAAAAGTTAAGAAAAGAATATTTAACGTAATAAAGAAAGATCTGCAAGTTAGCGATATTGAAGAAACAATCTGGAAGGATGGAATAATATCCAGAAAAGATGATATTGTAAATATCAAACCGATAAAATTTGAAGATGCAGCAGAAAAAGCATATTGGGCTGGGGAAAATCTTTCTGCATATGGCTGGTACAATGCACCCGATGTTAGCTGGGATGAAGAGACCGGACAAGGCAATGCTTATTTTACTTATGTTTATGGTGCTCATGTTGCAGATATCAAGATCGACACTTCTACCGGAAAGATAGAAGTGAAAAATATTACAGCCGCTCATGATGTTGGAAAAGTTTTGAATAAACTTGGTGCTGAAGGTCAGGTTTATGGAGGCGTAACTCAAGGATTTGGATATGCTGTTATAGAAGATTATAACATTCAGGATGGAGTTGTAAAATCTGACAATCTTGATAATTATTTAATTCCTACTATAAAAGATATCGGAAATATTGATCCAATTTTAATTGAAAACGAAGATGTTGATGGACCTTTTGGTGCAAAAAGTTTAGGTGAACCAACATTAGAACTTACATCTGCTGCTATAAATAATGCGCTGAAGTTTGCTACCGGTACACAATCTTATGAACTCCCATTAACTCTGGAAAAAGTATTCCTCGGAATAAACCTGAAAAAACCATCCCGACAAAGCCAGATAGCTGCACATGATTCTTGTAAAACTCATGTTAGAGTTGTTGATAAACAAACCCTACGCATTACTGATGTAAAGACAATAACTCCAAAAAATCTAAAGGATGCATTGGAACAACTTTCCAAACAGGAACTGCAGATTCTAGCCGGTGGAACAGATATGATCATCGAACTGAGAATGAAAACCGGCAAACATACACTTTTAGATATTTCACATCTTAATGAATTGAAGAATATTGAGATCAACGAGAATGAAATAAAAATTGGCAGTGGTTGCACATTTTCACAGATCCTTACTAATAAGGATATCCAAAAACATTTTCCAATGCTAACAAAAGCATGTTCAACTATTGGCTCTTTGCAAATCAGGAATAAAGGAACTATTGGTGGTAACATTGTGAACGCAGCTCCTTGTGCCGATTCATATCCACCATTAATTGCCTATAACGCAGAATTTATTCTGACTTCTAAAAATGGAACTCGTAAAATTCCTGCTGATGAATTCATAATAAAAAATTACAAAACACAGTTAAATTCTGAAGAGATACTAACAGAAGTTATCATTCCAATTCCAAAGAAGAAATATGAATACAGCTATTTCCAACTTGGCAGGAGAAATGCTGTAAATATAACCCGGATCAGTATTGGAATTCTAATTTCTTTTGAAAACAACAAAGTGGAGGAGTGCAAGATCGTTTCGGGTTCGTTATTCCATAAACCCATGCGCATTGAAGAGATCGAGCAGATATTAATAGGTAAAGAATTAACAAAAGGATCTATCAATTCTATTGAAGAACCATTAAAAAAAATAATTGATGATGCAATTGGAAAACGCTGGTCATCTGCTTATAAATTACCGGTTTTCATTAATATGACAAAAGATGCATTAACTGAAATATTTGAACGAAGAGGATAATAATGATAAATTTGAAAATTAACGTTAATGGAAAAGATCATGAATTGGAAGTTGAAGATTCAATGCGTTTATTAGATATCTTACGTGATGAGTTAAGGCTTACCGGAACCAAGGAAGGATGTGCCGTTGGTGAATGTGGCGCTTGTACTGTTATCATGAATGGTGATGCTGTGAATTCATGTTTGATACTGGCATCTCAAGCAAATAATGCAACAATTGAAACAGTGGAAAACCTAGAGCAGGACGATATTTTATCTAAACTGCAAAATGCCTTTGTTGAAGAAGGTGCAATACAGTGCGGTTTTTGTACACCGGGTATGCTGATGAGTGCGAAAGCACTACTAGATAAAACACCACACCCAACCGAAGATCAAATAAAAGATGCCCTGGAGGGCAACCTTTGCAGATGTACCGGTTATGTTCCAATTTTAAATGCCGTGAAAAAGGCTGCTAAATGAGAATTGGCATCTGTAAGTTCTACTCTATTGATGAACTTTTTATTTGACTTTAAATAATAATTCATAGAAAAGGCAATAATCTTAATAATAATAAAAGAAGGAGATCGTTTGCTAACGCAAGCCGACTCTTAAAAGGAGAAGTAAATGAAAAAAATAGT
>DAOUTP010000091.1 GCA_030626645.1 Candidatus Cloacimonadota bacterium | reverse complement strand
CGACCCATAAATGTTTTACCATCATCTGTAGCAAAAGCCACTTTAAGTTTTTTCATATTTCTCTCCAATTAAATAATCCCCGAAGTATGTTAAACTTCGGGGATTGAAAGTAATTAAACTTCTTTCAGATCACCATTCTTATATGCGTCATAAGCTTCTTTTACTGTCATCTCACCAGCGCCCACAAATACTTTTGTACCTGTTTGAGTAACAACTGCTGCTGCATTTCCACCAGGTCCATTTCCTGTTATTAGAACATTAATATTGTACTCAGACATCTTCTGAGCTGTTTTGGGTCCTGCGCCATGTGCTTCATTGGCAATTGCACGATTATCATAAGTTTCAATTTTTTCAGTTTCTTCATCATAGATAAAGAAAAACTCTGTTCTGCCAAATCTTGGATCCATTTTAGAATCCCATTCTGTTCCTTTTGCCGTTAATAGTATTTTCATTTAAACTCCCTCTTGGCTCACGGATAAAGTGCAGGACGTATCATTTTGATGCGTCCCTACTGTCATGGTTCAATCTACAAGAATGAACCTGCTACAGTGGTTATCTGTGAGCTATTTCTTTTTTATTTTTTTCCAACTATTTTCTAATATCTGGTTTATCTTTCCATCATCAAATTCAACAATTGTCTTGCCCATCGTCATTGCTTTAGTAAAATTCTCATCATAAGGGATTTCGCTAATCAATTCAATATTTTCATCTTTAAGGAATGTGTGTATCTCTTTTGTTTTATTGGAATTGATATCAGCTTTATTGATAATACATCCAGCTTTTATTCCGAATTTTTTCACAAGTTCATAAACTCGTTTCAAATCGTGGATACCGGAGACAGAAGGCTCTGTGACAAGCACTACATAACTTGCACCTGAAAGTGAAGAAACTACTGGACATCCGATTCCCGGAGATCCATCTACGATAATGATTTCTTTTCCTTCTTTTTCAGCCAATGCTTTTGCTTCATTCTTAACTTTTGCAACTAATTTACCAGAATTATCAGCTCCAACTCCTAATTTTGCATGAACCATTTTTGTGCCAGTTTTCACGTTGGATAAAAACCATTTTCCCACATTCTGCTCGTTCATACTTATTGCATCTGTAGGGCAAACAAGTGCACAATATCCGCAACCTTCACAATCTAAAGGCTGAACAACATATTTATTATCAATAACGGGGATTGCATTCCAGCGACAAACTTCAGCGCATTTCCCACATTTAATACACTTTTCTTGATCTATTTCTGCAAGTAATCCACTATAAAAATCTTCAGAACCTTCTCTATCTGGCTGCATTAGAAGATGCATATCAGCAGCATCTACATCGCAGTCTGCTACCACCACGTTTTTGTTTGCCAAATATGCCAAAGAAGCTGTGATCGATGTTTTACCTGTTCCACCTTTTCCTGAAATTATCACGATTTCTTTCATAATGTATTCTCCTGTTGATATTTGGAAATGAATGAAATTATGTTTTCAAGTTGAACTTTTACTTCCGGGATTTTAGGGTAGATAAGATTTCCATCAGAATATATTTCTGCTATCTTTCTCATATTAGGTATTTTGGCTATTATTGGAATATTATTTTCTTCACAATATTTTTCAACATTTGCATCACCAATCCCAAATCTGTTGATGATCACTCCCATCTCCTTTTTTAACTCTCTCATTGTCTCTATAGCGAGTATCAGATCATGTAATCCAAAAGGGGTTGGTTCTGTCACAAGTAATATCAAATCGGCATCTTTTGTTGCTTCAATTACCGGACAGGAAGTTCCGGGAGGAGCATCGAAAATTTTGATTGTTCTTATTGAGAAATTTTCATCAACATAATCCAAAGTCTGCTTGATAAGTGGAACAGCCTGTTCTTCACCAATGATAAGTTTGCTTTCAATAAAATCCAAATTTCCTAATTTAAGATGTTTTAATTCACCCATTTTTTTGGGTATCATTGGAAGAGATTTAGTAGGACATAACTCGCTGCAAGCATAACAACCATGACACAATTCAGGGAAAACCATAATCATTTCACCTAGTTTCATCACAGCGTTGAAATTACACACTTTTTGACAGTTTCCACAAAGAATACAATCATCTTTTTTCCATTCAGGAATCATTTTATACTTATCTTCTTCGTGGATTTTTTCACCTGAAATGAATAAACCGGAATTTGGTTCTTCCACATCCAGATCGGTGAGAACGATAGGATATTTTTCTGCTAATAAAGAAGCAAGGTTTGTGGAAACGGTTGTTTTACCTGTTCCACCTTTACCGCTGGCAATTGCTATTTTCATCTTTTTCCTTTTTCTCTTATTCTATTAATAAATTGCTAATTTTAATTTTTACTATCTTCAGAAGGCACGATCAAGACCGGTATTTGAGAGAGAGCAATTAGAGATTTATGGATACTCCCGAACAGAAGATTATGGAATTTTCCATGCTTATGAGAACCAATAACAATAAGATCAGCCTTAAATATTTCGGCTTCCTTTAATATATTATCGACCGTTGATCCTTCCATTAAAATGCATTCAGCTTTAATCCCATCCTTGCTTAAGTTATTGTGGATTTCTTTAAGTCTATTCTCAATTTGCTTTTTCTGAACATTTATCAACTCCATTGAAGGTGTTTGATTAAATTCTGTTGTAATTGTAGAAAGATATGATTCTAACGTCTCAGAGTGAACTATAAGCAATTGCCCTTTGGATTCTTTGATCATCTTTTTTACATAATTAATTACATAATCGGTAGTGTCTAAAAAATCGATAGCTGCTAAAATTTTTTCCATAATATCCCCCTCAAATAAAAAATTATTCTTTTTCACAACCCAAAATCACACTTAGTGATCGCAGAGATTATCTCCTGATTTCAATCCTTCAGAAATGTAAGTTTCCACGAGTCCTTTAAGATTATCAGAACTCAATCCAATGATCACATCAATATTATTTTGTGCAAAAAGCTGTTGAGCTCTACTTCCCATTCCACCGGCGATAATTGCTGTGCATCCCAGTTCTCTCAAAAAAGCAGGATGTGAACCTGGTTCGTGTGGCGGTGGTGATACAAATTCCTCGTTAACTATCTTGTTGTTCTCAATTTCGTAAATAGCAAATTTTTCACAATGTCCAAAATGAGCACATAAATTTCCACTTTCTGTAGGTATTGCGATTTTTTTATTCATTTTTTTTCTCCTTTTTTTGCTCACGGATTATCACGGATTTTACGGATAAAAAGTAAAAAAAATCTAAGTATATTTTATATCTTTTCACTTTCTGTTTTCTGATTTTATCTGTGTTTTTCCGTGTCAATCTGTGAGCTACTTTCTATTTCGATTTTTTTATTATCAATAACCGAATATTCGGCATTAATGATCTTTTTCTCATTCTGTTTATCTTCAATTTGTTTGGGATGAATTACTTTGTTGAACATCTTTTTAATTTTACTATCCTCACTTGTTAGATCTTTTACGACAGTTCCTGCAATGGCAGTTATCATTGTTCCAATAAAAGAATTTCTTCCACGATGACTTTGACTTCGTTTATTCCTGTATTTAAATCCACCATAATGTCTTCCATCTGTCATATTATTTTACCTCCTTGAAGAAAAAATAGCGACAGAGGAGGAGAGATTCAACCCCTGCCGCATTCCACATTACTCATCCTTTTTCAATTCGGAGAGTCGTGCTTCCATTACCTTAAGTTCATTCTTCAGCGCATCCATCTCAGATTCAAGATACTTTTCTTCATCTTTTGCTGAATATTGAGGAACAGGATAATTTGGATAATTAGAAAATCCCTGATTTCCAAATCCTCGTCCGTAACCTCTTCCAAAACCACGATCAAATCCTCTACCAAAACTTGCACCACCGCGTGGAGCACCTTTTGTATATCCGGGACTTTCATAGCCATTGCAATATCCTAAACCTCTACCTGTCATTGGACCCATTCCGCTAGGACCTCTTCTGTCACCTCTTGGCATAATAACCTCCTTATTTTAGTTAAACCAAATTATCTATTTCTTCCTTGACCTCGACCTTGACCTTGCTCTCGACCTTGACCTTGCTCTCGACCTCGACCTTGACCCTGACCTTTGTCACGTCCCATATCGTTTCCAGCAGATTTTCCTAATCCGCGTCCTGTTCTTGGTCCTTTTCCATCCGGACCTGTTTTGTCTCCACCTGGCATAATTATCTCCTTCTTCCATTATTGTTATTACTGCAACATCTGCCATGCCCGAATCCTCCTGCCAGATCCACTAAATTTTCTGAACCACAGGAGGGACATTTATTAATTACGTTATCAAAATTTGTATTGAACATATGTCCACAAGAATTGCATTTAATTATATTACCTCGGAAATGAATATTTCCACCATCAATTTGAAGATGCTTACCCTCAATAATAAATTCAGCTATCTTTTTACGAGCTTTTTCAATCAGTCGTGAAAAAGTGGATCGTGATATTTCCATTTCATCAGCAGCATCATTATGTGTCATGCCGATGTTATCTGCAAGCCGAATTGCTTCATATTCATCAATTGAGAGTTCTATTGAATCTAATGATAGTCTTCTAACTCCAATTGGCTTAAATTCCGTATAAAGTGGAGGTCTGTGCACAATCCTTTGCATTTTTCTTCTAGGCATACATTCTCCTTTATTAAACTCATAAGACAATATATTGAACATATGTGCAGAACGCAAGTTTTATTTTAAAAAATAAACAAAAAAAACTCCGAAATATTTCGGAGCATAATTGATTACTATAAAAACAGATTATTTTACTTTCTCTTTAATTGTTATTTCCTATATTTATTCAACAAAAAAAGGATGAATTATAAACCCATCCTC
The DNA here is from genome assembly GCA_030626645.1 of Candidatus Cloacimonadota bacterium. Classification (GTDB taxonomy): domain Bacteria; phylum Cloacimonadota; class Cloacimonadia; order Cloacimonadales; family TCS61; genus Tenebribacter. The sequence goes on along the minus strand of DAOUTP010000091.1, from coordinate 2,230 downwards.
ATAAGAAACAATTATTGTTATTAATCTATATATCAAAGTCTTCTTTGATTTTATTGATCAATTCATAATTATGTTTAATGTTAGCATATTCATCGCTGTTCATTTCTTTTTCCAATTCCTCTATCTCTTGTTTTGCTTCGGCGAGAGCTTTTTCCAATTCCTCTTTTTGCTCTATAGTGAGATCTCCACTTAATTGAGTTTCCAAAGCTTCTTTGCCTAAGATCATTTGTTCATGCATAGCTTTTGTTAGTTGAAGACCGGTACCAACTGCTTCTGCGAAAGTTATTACTGTAGAAAGTCTGGCGTAATCATCAAAAGAAATGTTCATTTCTTTATTTACGATATCCTTTAAATTTTCACCGGCACCGATAGCCTCTATAAGAGCTACTTGAGCAACCTGAAAATGGATGTCAGGATATTTCTCTTTAATTTTTGAAACATTGTCAAAAAATGATCTAACTTCCTTTTCATTTAATTTGATCTTTTTAATTTCATCTTCATCCATATCTTTGAATGAATCAGCCGTACTCTCTACTACTTCTACGACCTGTTTCACAGCATTCATTGCCTTTTTTGCCTCGTCAAGCTTTCCACATCCTGCCAAAAGCAATGCAGCGAAAATTACTAAAATGATAATATTTTTCATTATCATACCCCCTTTTTTTATTTTTCTATTGGAAATATTAATTGTTCTTTGTAGGAATTGGCTTTAACACGATAGTAAATTCCGTTTTCATAAAGAAGAGCTTCTCCTTTATTACCGGATTTAATCCCAGTATCTACTGGAATCACACTATCTTTAAAAAATGGATTAATAAAATCTTGTGTAGTGTGTCCAATTACTATTTTGTTAACACCCATATCAGTTAACAATTGTAATAATTGATCTTGCTTGATCTGGGTAGATGTTTTTGTATCTTCAAAATATCCACGATACCACAATGGACCATCACTTCCAAAAAGGAAGTTTAGTAATTCATTATACTTTATTTTATCCTTTGATGCATCTATATTGCTGCGGATTTCGTTGTTGACTGCTTGAAAGTTGTAGTTGTAATATGAAAACCTTGGATGGATACCTGCATGAACAAAGAGAACGTCATTCAATTGAATAATTGTATGTTTAGTTCGGAGCCAGCGTCCGAATTCAGAATTGGCTGAATAAAGCTCACTGACCTTCATCTGCATTATTTCAGCAGTCTTTTTATATTTGTTATGGACATACTTAATGTTGTTCTGTAAAACCATTACTTCATGATTCCCAAGAAGATAATGTACTTGCCCTCTCCAATTCTCAGCTTGCATTTCCAATTTGTGTATTAGCCATAGACATTCAGTAACTTTATCTCCACGATCAAAAACATCTCCCAATATAATAAGATGACCATCTCCCCAAGCCCAATCGAGATTTGAATCGATTATTCTATTATTCCTGAGAATCTCTACCATTCGGTCATATTGACCGTGGATATCGCTGATAACGAAAAATTTGGAAATATCGGAGTAGGTACTTGGATTAATTCTTGGTGTATATGAGGATATTTCAAAGTCACTATCAAATCCTTCAAGATTGAAAGAGAAAATTCCCTCTCCACGGACGGTAATGTCTTGCGAAACATAATTATCATTTAAGATGTACTTAATTGTAGCATTTTCATTTCCCCAAAAAACATAAGGTCCTTCAGTTAATTTTGCTGTTGAATCGATTTTACTAAATTGAATCTCCTGAGCAAAACAGGTAATAAAAACAACTAAGAATAGAGTGAAAACAAGAAATCTCTTTTTTTGCATATTATCCTCCAAAATAATTTTTAATTGTCATTGCGAGGTTTCTAATATGGGAATTCTCACGAAGCAATCTAAATCTCTAACAATTTATTCAAAAGAGATTGCTTCGTTTGAAACAGCAAGGAGAATACTCGCAAAGACATCAGTTTTCGAGTTTTTATAAAAACATTCAATTATGCAGAACTCATATCTCTAATGAATTTAAATTTGTTCAAAACGAACATACGTCAAGAATTTTGCATATTAATCATTAATAAATTTCTATTTTTAATAATCTTCCATCCAGATTTCCATTTTTTAATGGACGCTTGAAAGATGGTTTTAACCCAATAGCAGAAATTAGCTCTTTGTCGCCAACATATATATAAGCAGTGCTACTTTTACATTTTTGTTTAAGAAAATCACCCAGATTTTTATATAATACAGATGTTGATTCTTTTGT